>CAZYQA010000135.1:0-6384 GCA_964649555.1 uncultured Muribaculaceae bacterium | reverse complement strand
ATATATAACAATAACAAGCAGTTGCTCATTTTTAGAGGTAAATCCCAATATAAACGGCAATGACCCAATAGAGCATGTAACCCAACTAGACGGGATGCTTAACAATAACGGAATGTCTAAGGCTACGCTAATGTGGTTCTCAACTTTTTTAGCATCTGATGATTGTCATGTAACTCCAACGCTTTATTCATATAATGTAGCATTAGGAGAAAGGGCTGCCATATCAATATGGGATAAAACCACATGCGAAGGGTTATATTCTTCGAGATATGACTGGGAATCCACATGGTCTCAAATATTCACACTCAATACTATTATAGAAAATGCCGATAATGTAGAAGGTGATCCATCACTAAAGAAACAGGTAAAAGCAGAAGCGCTATTTATTAGAGCATATCACCATTTTTGTGGAATGGTACAATATGCTTTGCATCCATCAATCCAAAATGGAGAGACGCCTGGTATAGGATACCGTAATAGCACAAACCCAAAAGATATAATAAAAAGAGAAACTGTAAACTATACACTATCTAATATTGTAGATGATTTAATAAAAGCAGAAGAGATCCTAACAGAGGTAAACAAAACAGAATTTATACATAAGCACAATTGGCGCATTACTGTACCAACAATTCACGCATTCCGCGCACGTGTTGAATTATATAAAGCAAAAGAAATAGCCGATTTTAAGCTAGCAGCAGAATATGCTACAAAGGCGTTAGAGAAATATGATGTTTTGATTAACATGGAAACTGATCCGCTACTAGAAGTAACACAGCTAAAGATTGCTAATAAGCCAATCACATGGGGCAGACTGGCAATGTCCCAAAACAGTGCCAATATTGGAAACTTCATTGAGTGTTATTTTCCACATATAACAACAAAGCCAAGTGTTTACACAAACTTACACCCATTATCAGCATCCTTGTTTAACACCTATGAGCAAGAAGATATACGTTTACAAAAATTTATTAATAATAATTTTAATTATAGTATAATAAATGCACTCCCCTACCCATTAGTAAGTAATGGTATGGATACACTTGATAGTAAAAGTTATTTAAGATATTACAACGGCTCTATAGCATTCCTTGTTGGCCCAACTACTGCGGAAATGATGCTCATAAAGGCAGAATACTATGCGCGTAATAATCAGCATGAGCTGGCAAAAAAAGAGTTGGATAAATTAAGATTAACAAGATTTGCTATTAGTGATGTAAGTGTTGCAACATCATTAACCGGAACTTTAGATGACGTTAAGAATGAACGTAGAAGAGAGTTTGCAATGGTTCTAAGATGGTACGACCTAAAAAGGTATAACACCCTCCCCGGAGAATCTGTTACTATCACAAAATCCACTTATTCAGATATATATGATCTAAATAGCCCCTTAAAAACATATAAATTAACACCAGATGCAGGGTTCTATGCTATGCCAATACCTGAGACAGAAATCAAGCTATTAAACTGGGAACAAAACAAATATACAGGAATAGAATAATATATCAACTAGATGTAATAAAAAATAAAATACAGTTCAGAGCATTAAGATCCTGAACTGTATTTTTATATAAATAAAACACTTTTTATAGTTTTATCTAGCTATTTTCCCTCTTTCTTTTTTGTATTTATTACATTCATAGCTCTATCGGCTCCCATAAATACATAAGATCTTATGGCATCTATACAATCATTTTCAATGAATGGTAGCTCTTTTTGCTCTGCATCATTCCATTCACCCAACACATAATCAATTTGTCTTCCTTTCGAAAAATCATCAGAGATCCCAACTCTTAACCTTGCATAATTTTTATTACCAAGCAATTCGGTAATATTTTTAAGCCCGTTATGCCCCCCATCACTACCCTGCTTTCTAAGCCTTATCTCACCAAAGGGCAAAGCCAAATCATCCAATACAACCAAAAGGTTTTCCTGATCGATCTTCTCCTGAGCAAGCCAGTATTTTATACTCTTGCCACTTAAATTCATATATGTATTTGGCTTAAGCAATATTAATTTGTGCCCTTTATAGCTCACTTCTGCAACCGATCCATAACGCTCAGATATAAAAGAAGTGCTGGATGCCTTAACTAAAGCATCCAACACCTTAAATCCTATATTATGACGGGTATTTGCATACTCAGACCCAATATTGCCTAATCCTGCAATTAAGAACTTCATACCCTACAATGTATTAAAATTATTTTCTTGCAGCAGCGGCAGCAGCAGCAGCAGCTCCTAATGCAGCACGAGTCATCTTAACTTGGCAAATGATAGTGCTCTTAGGTGAAAGAATTTGTAATCCTTCGAAAGATAAGTTACCAGCAACGATAGTTTTACCTAATTGAAGAGTTGTAATATCAACAGGTAATTCATCAGGTAATTTATCAAGAGGTGCAGAAACTTTAAGTTTTCTAGAAGAAACCATCAATTTACCACCTTGTTTAACACCTTCAGAGTTTCCATGAATGTTAAGAGGAATATCTATAACTACAGGTCTGTCTGCAGAGATAGCTAAGAAATCTACGTGGATTGTCTCATCACTTATTGGGTGAAATTGAGCTTGGTGGAATACACACAAGTGGTTTTTACCAGCAACTTCGATCTCAATAATGAAAGATTTTGGAGTATGAGTGATAGCTTTTAACTCTTTCTCATTTAAAGAGAAGTTTACATTCTCAACGCCAGGACCATAAATTACACATGGAACCTCTTGTTGTTTACGAAGTTGTTTAAGACTTTGTTTTGTACCGATTTCTCTTGCAGTACCTTTTAGTTGAATCTTTTGCATTTTATTAAATTTAAAAATGTGTTACTCAGTCTGGGCTTTCCAGACCCCATTGCACCAAAAAAGAACGCTCTTTTTTGAGAACCGCAAAAATATAAATTTTATTTGTAATAACAAAATCCTTCCATTAAACTATTAATGATAGAGTTTGTTAAAATATTAAAATAAATTATAATTAAAATATTGGAGGGAAATTATTATGGTTAAGGTTTTAACAAAAGATGAGTTTATTTCAAAAGTAGCAGATTTTCGTCAAGGTGGAAAAGAGTGGAAATTCTTGGGTAGCAAACCTGCAATTATAGATTTTTATGCAGATTGGTGTGGCCCATGCAAAGCATTAGCACCGGTTTTTGAAGAGCTATCAAAAGAATATGAGGGGAAAGTGGATTTTTACAAAATAAACACAGAAGTTGAACAAGATTTATCTGCTGCATTTGCAGTCAGAAGTATTCCTACAATTCTTTTTGTACCGCTTACCGGACAACCCCAAATTGCGCAAGGTGCACTTCCTAAACAAAAATTCAAAGAGATTATAGATCATGTATTGCTAGGCAAATAATAGTTTTATCATTATATTTGCTAGCTAATTATTAAAAAATCTATAAAAAAATGAAGAAAGTTTTTTTACTTATTATTGTGATTATTACCGGAGTTATGGCTGTTAATGCACAAGGTGTAAATGGAACTCGCAATGCTATTGGTATTCGCGGAGGTTGGGGAGTAGATGTTTCATATCAGAGATACATATCTTCTGATAATAGAATTGAAGCTACTTTAGGTTTTAACAGATACGGATTCGATGCTGCCGGTGTTTATCAATGGATGTTTGACATCAACTCTGCAGAATCGGGGCAATTTAAATGGTATGTCGGTACCGGAGTTGATTTTGGCGCATGGTCAAACAATAAATTTAAAAGCGGATTCAGTCTTGGATGGCTAGGACAAATAGGTATAGAATACGGATTTGCAAAAATTCCTCTATTACTATCTGTTGACTACAGACCGGGCTTATACTTCACTCCTGAGTTTGATTTTAACTGGACCGGATTTGCATTAGGAGTGAGATACTGTTTCTAATAAACGTATAAATACCTTGTAAAAAATAAACCAGAGTAAAATTACAAGCAGCGCTACAATAAATACGGATAAAGCAATAGGAACACCTATCCAGCTAAAAGTAAAAACCAGGCCTGCGAAATTTAGATCAGAAATAAGATTTAATAAAAATAGCAGCAATACTACCAAGATAATAGATAGTATTGCTGCTTTTAATTTTGTTTTGTTCATAAAGAATTTATTTCTTTAAGATATACATACTTGCTAATTCCCCTGTGATAGGCTCTTTATTAGCATCTAATCTCACCAACCTATTCTCCTCAACTTTATAATATTGATCATTCTCACCATCTGATAGTGTTAAAAGATTATCTGTAACAGTATATGTTCCTTTTTCATCAAACTTAGAGTTTCTGTCAATATACTCACTCTGCATATTATAAGTATTATCACTATTTAATTTTAGTGTAATATTTATGCCGGGGCAATCTGCAGCAGGAAAAGTTCCTTTATATTCACCTTGATAATCTAAAGAATTCTCTGCGGTATGAGAATCAGCTTTTACCTCTTTAGAAATAACAAATTCTCCACACTCTTTTTTATCAGCATATAAGGTAAGAGTGCTATCTTTTATCTTATATGAATCAACTTTTGAAAGCATTGTAAAGAAAGATTGCTCTCCATCCATATTTGGGCACATCATCATTGTAGAGCCACCCATCTTTATAGAGAGTTTGTCCCCTTTCACTTCATATTTTCCGAAGAACCTGTTACAATCCCCTACACCATTGATAGTGCTATCTTTTGTAACAAAGCTAATCATATAACTATTTTCGCTCTTTCCCTTTAAATGCCATGAATTATCTTCCAATTCTTTTACATTTTGAGAGCAATTACCACATGCACTAAATAGCCCTACACTAAGTGCTAAAAGTGCCAAACCAAAAACTCGCTTCATATTATTATAAATTTAACAATTAATATCTTTCAACATCAGAGCAGCCACATCTTCCATTAAAGCATAAGCCTGCTCATAGTTATTCTCTATATCACCATTCAAAATAGCATTCTTCACCACCTCTTTTATCTCCCCTATCTCTTTACATGGAGGTATCCCATATTTTTCCATAATCAACTCCCCTGTAATAGGGTTTTTAAAATTGCGAATACTATCTTTCTGTTCAACTTCAACAAGTTTCTCGCGAACAAGTTTAAAATTATTTTTATGTTTATCAACAACTCTATTATTCTTAGATGTAATATCAGCCTCACATAGTAGCATAAGATCATCAACATCATCACCTGCGTCAAATAATAATCTTCTTACGGCAGAGTCGGTCACCTCCTCTTGTGCAAGAGATATTGGGCGTAGGTGAAGTTGAACCATCTTCTGCACATACTTCATCTTCTCATTAAGAGGCATTTTAAGTTGCTTAAATAGTTGCGGCACCATTCTGCCCCCAATATAATCATGGTTGTAAAAAGTCCAACCTATCCCCTTTTCATATTTTTTTGTCTGAGGCTTTCCTATATCGTGCAACAATGCAGCCCATCTAAGCCATAAATTATCCGAATTTTCAGCAAGATTATCTACTACTTTCAGAGTATGAGTAAAATTATCCTTATGCCCTTTCCCCTCCAATGTCTCAACTCCTTTTAATTTAGTCACCTGAGGCAAGAACAACTCCAACAACCCAGTATCATCCAACAATTTAAGCCCAATAGATGGTTTGGAGCAATTTAATATTTTATTTAGCTCTTCAACTATCCTCTCCTTAGATAATATTTTGATACGTTCTCTATTTCTAAAAATGCTGTCCAACGATTCTGGCACAATATCAAAACCCAGCTGGCACGCAAACCTTATCCCTCTAAGCATTCTTAAAGGATCATCGGAATATGTTGTATCAGGATCTAAAGGTGTACGAATAAGCCTATCTTCAATATCTTCCACACCATTAAAAGGATCTATTAACGCACCATAATCCTCCTCATTAAGGCTGAAAGCCATAGCATTTATTGTAAAATCTCTGCGCAACTGATCCTCTTCCAAAGTACCATCCTCTACAATAGGTTTGCGGGAATTAGCTCTGTAAGATTCTTTTCTCGCCCCCACAAATTCTATCTCCAGCCCTTTATACCTCAACATAGCCGTACCGAAATTTTTAAAAACCGAAAGTTTAGTACCAACCTGCTCAGAGACAGCCTCTGCCAACTTAATACCACTCCCCTCCACTACAATATCAATATCTTTACTATCTCGCCCAAGAATACAATCTCTCACAAAGCCACCTATAACATAAGCTCTCACACCTTGTATTTTTGCTATCGCGGACACAATTTCAAATATCTTATTATTTAAAAAATTATGGTTCATCATTTATAACTGTATATATCTGTAATAGGTGAATATCTATTTATCTGCTCATTAAACGAAAAAGCAAATGTAGATAATCCATTTGTTATTACAAGCAATTTAACTTTTAACACTATATTGTATCTTAATATCTGATCTATCACCGATGAGTCTAATTTCACAT
>CAZYQA010000134.1:0-6399 GCA_964649555.1 uncultured Muribaculaceae bacterium | reverse complement strand
AAAAAATGGTTTCATACAAAGAATTAGGCTTGGTTAACACTAAAGAGATGTTTGCCAATGCAATGAAAGGTGGATATGCTATCCCTGCTTTTAACTTTAATAATATGGAGCAAATGCAGGCTATTATTCAAGCATGTGTGGAGACAAAATCTCCAGTAATCCTACAAGTTTCTAGTGGAGCAAGAAAATATGCTAACCAAACTCTATTAAGATATATGGCTCAAGGTGCGGTTGAGTATGCAAAAGAGTTGGGATGTAATATTCCTATCGCTTTACACTTAGATCACGGTGATTCTTTTGAACTTTGTAAATCTTGTATCGATTTAGGATTCTCATCAGTAATGATCGACGGATCTCATTTACCATATGAGGAGAACGTAGCTCTTACTAAAAAAGTTGTTGAGTATGCTCATGCTCACGATGTAACTGTAGAGGGTGAATTAGGAGTTTTAGCTGGTGTTGAGGATGAAGTTTCTCACGAGCACCACACTTACACTGAGCCTTCAGAAGTTGAAGACTTCGTTAAAAAAACTGGTGTTGATTCATTAGCTATCTCTATCGGAACTTCTCACGGAGCTTTCAAATTCAAACCTGGTCAAAAACCTGAAATCCGTTTAGATATCTTAGCTGAGATCGAAAAAAGAATCCCTGGATTCCCTATCGTTCTTCACGGTGCTTCAAGCGTTCCTCAAGACGTTGTTGCTGAAATCAACAAATTCGGTGGTAAATTAACAGATTCTATCGGAATTCCTGAGGATCAATTAAGAGCTGCTGCAAAATCTGCTGTTTGCAAAATCAACATCGATAGCGATGGTCGTTTAGCAATGACTGCTGCAATCCGTAAAGTATTCGTTGAGCAACCAGCTGAGTTCGATCCACGTAAATATTTAGGACCTGCTAGAGAGAAATTAAAAGCGTTATATGAGGGCAAGATCAAGAATGTGTTAGGCTCGAATGATGCTGTAAACTGTGGATGTAAATAGTATTTCCATAAAAAGGTATTTTCGGCGTTACGCTCATTTTAAAAATGCTCATTTACTACAGTAAACTGCGCTTTTTAAAATTCGCAAGCCTTGAAAATCCACATTTTATGAAAATCCTACGATGGTAGATAACTAAAAAAAGGTATTTTCGGCGTTACGTTCATTGTAAAAATGCTCATTATCGCACGAGATATATAGATTAGAGTGTCAAAATATATTTTTGGCACTCTTTTTATTATAAAATGAAATATGATTAAAGCAATTTTTTTTGATGTGGACGGTACTCTGGTGAGTTTTGATACACATAAAGTACCCCAAGAGGTAAAAGATATAATTAAAAATCTTAGAAAATCGGGCATAAAAGTTTTTATAGCAACAGGCAGAATGCTGAATATGCTTGACGATACTTTAGAGGATATGGAATTTGACGGCTATATTTCATACAACGGCGCATTTTGTACCGACGGCTCAAAGAGAGAAGTTATATATAAAAATATAATTCCCCAAAAAGAGTTGCAGGCTCTTAAACAGAGGCTTGAAAATGATAAATTTCCTGTTTCATTTATGTGCAGAGATAATATGTACGTGAATTATGTTGATTCTAAAGTGGAGTATGTAGCTAATTTTGTAAATGTATCTCTCCCGATAGTGAAAGATGTTGAAGAGGTGATTAAGGAAGATGTGTTTCAGATGTGTATCTATGTAGATGATACGAAATTGCAGGAAATAATTTCTGAGGTGTTGCCTGATTGTGAATATAGCAGATGGATAGAGGTGTTTGCAGATGTAAATGTAAAAGGGCTGAGTAAAAAGACAGGCATAGATAAAATCTTAGAATATTATAATATCCCATTAAGTGCAACAATGGCTTTTGGGGATGGGGGAAATGATATCGAGATGCTAAAACATGTGGCAGTTGGAGTTGCAATGGGAAATGCAGCCGATCATGTAAAAGCAGTTGCCGATCATGTGACCGATCATGTTGATAACGGAGGTGTAGTGAAAGCGATTAAATATTTTTTACCAACAGCCAACCACTCATTATAAATATAACGATAGCTACACTTATCTTTATGAATTTTGCGCCCCCTTTTATGGATGCATAAGACCCTGCAATGCCTCCAAGTATATTCCCGATTGCATAAATAAATGCAATTTGCCAGTTTACTTGTCCGTGTAAAATAAATATTATTAATGCTATGGGTGTGTATATTACAACAGCAAACTGTTTTATTGCATTTGATCGCACCATATCCAGCCCAAGCATAAAGAATGAACCGAACATAATAAGTAAACCTACTCCGGCGTGGGTAAAACCTCCGTAGATACCAATGATTACAAAGATTATGCTTTTCCACCATGTGAGAGGGCGAGGAGTAGTGTCAGAATTGTTATTGCCTGAAATTTTATTTATTACCTTTCCCGTATCAATAAATAATAAAATAGCCATAACAGGGAGAATGCACCCCATTATAGTTTCTATCATGGCAGGTCTTAAAACAGCAGCAAATTCAGCTCCTATTAGTGCGCCTATACCAACCGGGATTCCTACATGATATCCGGTTTTTAGATTTAGATACCCTTTTTTCTTAAATATAAACGATGAGGTGATAAATTGTAGTAGTACCCCAAGACGGGTGGTGCCATTAGCTACATTTATAGGGAGCCCCATAGCCATAAACAAGCCATATGAAAGGGCGGTTGCCATACCTGCAATTGTGTTTATAAATCCTACAAAAAAGCCAACTGATATGAGAATAGCAATTATTCCCGGGGATGTCACTGGGGTAGAATTTAAATATTCTAATATTTGATTCATCACGTTTTTTCTTGAAAAGCTTAGTTTATTATGCCAAATTGTCGGGATATGCATTTGGCAAACATTTTGTTTTTATCTTTGCGGTCAAATTTACCACATAATCGTTTATGATATTTAAAAAATTTAGCATTATGAGTAAGAAAAATAAAATACAAGATAACTTAACAGAAGAAGATATTAAGATTGAAAACGGTGCAGAGGGTATTGATGCACCTGAGAATGATGTGAAAAGAGAGCAAAATCAGGAGCAAGAGCAACAAGAGGAAGAAGAGGCATTAGCTGGAGAGCTAGATAAATTAAACGCTAAAGTTAATGAAGCTAATGATAAATATATAAGACTGGCTGCTGAGTTTGATAATTATAGAAGGAGAGTGGCAAAAGAGAGATTGGAGCTAATAAGCACTGCGTCCGAAGATCTTATTAAAAGTTTACTTCCTACATTAGATGACTGCGAGCGTGCTATGGAGCATTTGAAAGCATCTGATAATGTTGAGGCAGCAAAAGAGGGTACAGAGTTGATTTATAATAAATTATTATCGACACTTAAAGCTAAAGGATTAGCAGAAATTGAAGCAAAAGGAAAAGAATTAGATACAGATTTCCAAGAGGCTGTTGCACAGTTTCCGGTAGAAGATAAGAATATGAAGAACAAAGTTATAGATGTTGTTCAGAAGGGCTATACTTTGAATGGAAAAGTTATTCGCTTTGCAAAAGTTGTTGTAGGAATATAATACCGATATAATGGCAAAAAGAGATTATTATGAGGTGCTTGGTGTAAGCAAATCCGCCTCACAAGATGAAATTAAGAAAGCCTATAGAAAAATGGCTATAAAATATCACCCTGATAAAAATCCGGGTGACAAGGAGGCTGAGGAGAACTTTAAGGAGGCAGCTGAAGCTTATGATATATTGAGTACACCAGAAAAGAAACAGCGATATGATCAGTTTGGTCATGCAGGAATGTCAGGTGCTGCAGGAGGACCTGGTGGTGCAGGTGGATTCGGTGGAGGATTCTCTATGGATGATATCTTTAGCCAATTTGGAGATATTTTTGGCGGACATTTTGGCGGAGGCTTTGGTGGTGGAGGAAGATCACGAGGCCCGAGAGTACAAAGAGGCACAGATATTCGCATTAAGATAAAAGTTTCTCTTAAAGATGTGATGAAGGGAGTTGAGAAGAAGATTAAGATAAATAAAAATGTGGAATGCTCTCAATGTCATGGTGTTGGAGCTATGTCTTCTTCAGATGTTGTTACTTGTGATACCTGTCATGGTACAGGTGTTGTGGGAAGAGTTGTTCAAACTATGTTTGGGCAGATGCAATCTCAAAGTGAGTGTCCTAAATGTCATGGAACAGGTAAAACAATTAAGAATCCATGTTCTAAATGTCATGGATCCGGGTTGACAAAAGAATCTCAAGAGATTTCATTTAAAATACCTGCTGGTGTAGCTAATGGCATGACTCTTACTGTACAAGGAAAAGGTAATGCTGCTAAAAACGGTGGTATAAATGGAGATTTATTAGTTCAAATTGAGGAGACTCCGGATAATGAACTACAAAGAGATGGTAATGATTTAATTTATACCCTTTTCTTATCTATTCCTGATGCTACATTAGGAGCTCCTGTTGAAATACCAACAGTTGATGCCAAGCTAAGAATAAAAATTGAACCGGGAACACAATCAGGTAAAATTTTGAGATTAAGAGGCAAAGGTATTCCGGATATTAATGGGTATGGTGCAGGTGACTTATTAGTGTATATCCAAGTATGGACACCAACTAATTTATCATCTGAGGAGAAACAATTGCTTGAGAAATTAAGACAATCTCCTAACTTTACACCAAAACCTACAGGTGATGATAGAAATTTCTTTGATAGAATTAAAAGAATGTTCAGCTAAAAGAATGAGAACTATTAATATTTTTATAAAGGTAACATTGATATGTGTCTATGTTACCTTTTTTTCTAATTTAAGGCTATATTCGCAAGATTATAGATACCCTCTTTCCGTACCTATGAGTTTATCGGGCAATTATGGAGAATTAAGAGGCAATCATTTCCATGGTGGAATTGATTTTAGAATAGGAGGAGTATCGGGAGCACCAGTTTATGCAACCGAAAATGGATACATATCTAGGATATCTGTTTCTCCTACCGGATATGGTAATGCATTATATATCACTCATAATAATGGGTATGTAAGTGTTTATGGACACTTACATGCATTTAGAGATGATATTGCAAAATTTGTCAGAGAATCTCAATATACCGATGAGGAATTTAGGCAAGATTTAAATTTAGATTCGAGCAAGTTTCCTGTGAAAAAGGGGGATTTCATAGCTAAGGCAGGTAATACAGGATCGTCTGGTGGGCCACATCTTCACTTTGAGATAAGGGATGAGAATAATATGCAGACAGATGTTTTCGCAAGAAAATATATCAATATAAATGACAATACGCCTCCACTTATAAATAGTGTTGCATTTTATTCTTATGATATGGAAAATGGCGCACCGCAGACATTGCTCATTACACAGAAAACTACAAATGATGAGGTTATAAAGGTTCCTCAGAATTTTTATGTAGCAATAGATGCATATGACAAGCAGGAGGGAACATCTGCAAAATTGGCAGTGAGCGATTATAAGGTATTTTTTAATGATAGCTTGATCTTCCATTTTAATCTTAATGAAGTTCCTTTAGCCAAAAATAGATACATAAACAGCTTGCTTGAATATGAAAGATTAAAGAACAGAGGCAGGGCAATGGTAAAAAGCTATGTTGAGCCGGGTAATGTTTTAGCATTTAGTAATATTACAAGCTCAAATAGTGGTATTATTTCATTGCCGGATTATAATGAGAATAAAATTCGTGTTGAGGTTTATGATATAATGAAAAACAAGAGTACCAAGACATTTAGAGTAAAAAGATCTGATGATATCATTAATAATCTATATCCAAATAGAGATACATTACGAGAGAATTTTATGGCTTGGTTCGCACCTGGATTTTTTAAGAATGATCATTTGAATATCTCAGTACCTTTATGCGCTCTATATAATTCTATTTATTTGAAGGTTGATTCATTGCAAAATAGAGTGTTCTCTTTCGCTCCGGTTTGGAGGATTCATTATCCGCAGGTACCTCTTCATTATCCTATCGATGTTGAAATGAAAGCAGATATTCCGGATACTTTAGCGATGAATGCATGTTTTGTACTTGTATCTCCAAGTGGAAGAGTAAGCTATGCCGGAGGAAGCTATGATGTTGGAAAAGGGGTTATGAAGGGGAAAATTTCATCTTTTGGTAATTATTCTGTCGGAGCTGATATTACTCCGCCAACAATCACTCCTTCTTTTAATAATAATGCGATTATTAAGGGTAATTTAATTTATTTTACTATAAAGGATGATTTGTCGGGGATAAAAAAATATAGAGTTGAGATTGATGGGAATTGAGGTGGGGATGAACCACTTTGGTGAGATGCTCTCTTTGGTGAATACCATTAAACCAACGCACGCGGTTGTCACCAATGTGATGCGAGACCATCAGGAGTTTTTGACCTCTTTGGAAGAAACGGCCCGTGAGAATGGCG
>CAZYQA010000133.1:0-6446 GCA_964649555.1 uncultured Muribaculaceae bacterium | reverse complement strand
CTCCTGTACCTTCTCCCAGCCTTAATCCCAGATGTAAAATAGGATTTACCTTCATGTGATTTAATATAAGTTTATGCCCTGCTTCATCTCCTGAATGGCCAAAAATGCAATAATCAATAAAATTCTCATTCAGCTTAGATGCCATTAGTGCACAAGCTGTCATAATATATCCATCTATTAAAATTACCATTCCCAATTCTGCAGCTTTTAGCATTGCACCTACAGTTGTCACCATTTCGAATCCCCCAAAATATGCCATAAAGCTAAAAGGTGATTTATCCCCTTTATAATTGGATAGTGCTTTACTCAATATACTATATTTATGAGCAATGATATCACCGGTATGATCACTACCTGCACCAACACTTTGGCTTAATGGGATATTGGTAAGGCAGCTTATCCATAAGGCCGATGATGAGGTATTTGTGATCCCCATCTCTCCAAAGCTGATAATATTGCACCCTCTTTCATAGCACATTTGTGTACAATCGGCTCCATTTTTAAGTGCGGCATCTGCCTCTTGATAGCTCATTGCAGGGCTATACAAATAATTATCTGTACCTTTTCTGATTTTTTTATTTATAAGAGAGTTATTCTCATAATTAAAATCGTGATCTACTCCCGTATCAACAATCTCTAGCTTAAAATTATGTTGCCTTGCAAGAAAATTTATTCCGGCTCCCCCTTCCTGGAAATTAGCTATCATCTGATATGTTACCTCTTTAGGGGAAAAACTCACTTTTTCATCTGCAATCCCATGATCACCTGCAAAAACAATATGGTGAGGATTATTTAATTTAGGAGATAATGTCTGCTGAATTGTCCCAATTTGTAGAGCCAAAGATTCAAGCATCCCTAATGAGCCTTTTGGCTTAGTAAGATTATCAATTTTTTCTTGCAATACAGGTATAATATCTGCATCCGGTTTGCTAATATTAAATATTATCATAATGTGAAAAATAAGATTTATTTCAAACTTATACCCCGTAAGTTTTAAAATTAAATCAATGGCAGGTCTTCTGGCTTGTCAGTTTAATGAGCCTTCCCGGTCTTTCCAGTGGCACGAGATTCATTAAATTTTTATTGACTTACAGCAGCGGGAACTGCCCGGAATTTTCATCCGGTTCCCTTTTAATCTTCACCACTATTCTGTGGTATGAACCATTGTGCCCCAAATGTACTAACTTTTCAACTATAAAAAAAATAGTGGTTGCCAAGATTAATTTAGCAACCACCGAGTTTGTGTAAAAATATCTATAAAAAAAATCTATTTGCTTAAATGATTCAGAGTATTTTTTAATTGAGCTCCAAATGCTATCAGAGAGATACCCCCCATAATGAAAGATATACCTACCCAGATAATAACTGCCTCAACTCCAAATGCGATAGGAGAGATAAGTATTATAAAGGCACATAGTATTAGTAAAATAGCTGTAAATATTGTCCATCCCCAGCCCGAATCTTTTACATGGCTAAGATCGCTACCGATTCCAATCATAGTGAATCCTTTAAATAATAGCCAGAAACCTAAAAAATAAGGAAGAGTTTCAGCGGCAACAGCAGGCCAAATAGTTAAAAGAGCACCAAGTACAAGTTCAATTATTCCTGAAGCTAACAACCAACCTCTACCTTTAAAAGATGATGATGCCGACATTGCTATATAAACTATACCGGATAATAGTATAAAAATACCAAAGGCAACAGATAAAGTTATGTAACTAGGTCCCGGAAATATAAACATAAGTACACCAAGTACTAGTGAAATTATACCTAAGATTAGAGCCATCCACCAGTATTGAGCTGTTTTTGTGTACTTGCTAGATAAGTAAGATAATGCATTTTCCATCGTAATTTATTTTTAATGAATGTTTTGTAGTTTTTATAATTGTCAATTTTAAATTTTCTAAAAAAAATTGCTTTTTTGACACCCTAAATCTCTATTCTGCCCCATAGTTTTGCAGAAAAAAATAAACGAATGGCAAACAGAAGATTAATAATTTTTAGAATCATTTTACTCTTAATTTTTCCTATTACAGGGAATGCGCAAGAGTTCACAATTTCCTCCAATACTTTAGACCTTCTGAATTTAGGAACAATTAACGGAGAATTTGGTTTAAGAATATCGCAAAAATGGTCTCTTTATATGCAAACGAAGTATAATCCTTTCGAGTTTAAAAACTCAAGAGATGTTTTGCAAAATGGGTACTCTAAACAGTTTCAGAATAAACAGTTTACAATGTCTTTAGGGGCTAAATATTGGCTATGGTATGTTAATTCAGGTTGGTTTCTTGGCTATCAAGGCAGCTATACAAAATATAATAGAGGGGGGCTGGTAAAGCAAGATACACATGAGGGTGATGCTTACGGAGTTACAGCCTTTGGGGGATATTCACTTATCCTTACCCAGCATTGGAATTTAGAGTTTGCAGCAGGTATAATGGGAGGCTATACAAAATATACAAAATATGAGTGCCCTAAATGTGGCAAAATTTTAAAAAACGGACAAAAATTCTTTATTGCTCCAAATAATATAATGGTTCAAGTGGCGTATTTATTTTAGATTATGAGAAAGAGATTAGTAATTTTTATTATTGTTTGGAGCATATTTTTTAGCTGCTCAGTAAACAAAAAACTTAAATCAATTAAAGATGACAACATTTTGCCGGAGTTATTTTTGGATGATTATAAAGATATTGAAATAGAGGATAATATAGATTATGGCTATATTGATAGTATCTCTACAGGTGCCGGGGAGTCTGTGATTATGAATGCCGTTGTTGATGATCAAACCGGAGAGATGGTGGCTACAGATGAGCTAGATGGAATATATGTGCGAGCAACATTTAGAAATGTAGCAGAGAGAAATGGTAATATAGATCTTGGTTTTGAGCTTATTGTTCCATCTGAGCTGACCGATCCTAACTGGCAACTAAGGTTTCAACCCACATTCCACATTATGCAGGATACTTTATATTCGGATAAGGTATTGATCACAGGTGAAAAGTTCAGAAAACTTCAAGAGAAAGGCTATGATCAATATGCAAAGTATATGAGCTCAATAATTGATGATAGCTTGGATTTTGCTTCGGCCTTTACTTATGAGAAAATCATGAATAATTTTATTAAAAGAAGGTATGCTAAAGATTCATTATGGTTGCAAGATGCTTTACAAGATGATATTATATTGGATTATTACACCAAAAATAGAAAGTTTAACATGAATCAAAGGAGGAAGGAGAGGGCAGATCATTTTTTTAGAAAGTTTGTAAAAACTCCAATGATCACTGAGGGGGTAAGATTAGACTCTGTAGTAAAAGATGATCTTGGTAATATAAGATATTATTATGTGCAAACAATCAGAACTGTCACAAATCTTAAAAGAGTAAATATGGTGCTCTCAGCAGATATAATATCCTTTGATAAAGATTTATATCGGTTCCCAATAATGCCACCATTAACATATTACGTGAGTTCATTATCTAATCTTGCAGATTTTAGTGATAAGTATATTTATAAAGTATTAGAGAGAAATTTAACAGTTACAACTTCAGCGTATATAGATTTTATTGCTGGTAAGCATAATATAATCGATTCTCTGCATAATAATAAAGATGAGCTTGAGCGGATAAAGGAGAATATATGTGACATATTAAACGATCCAATTCTTTGTGTAGATTCCTTGGTTGTTACGGCAGCCTGCTCGCCAGAAGGGAGTTATAATTCAAATAATTTATTAGCTCAAAAAAGAGCTGTGAGTGTAAAAGAATATCTGGGAAATTCTTTAGAGGATAGTATAACAATTAAAGTAAATTGGATAGCAGAGGATTGGGAAAGACTAAACAGGTTGATAAATAGTGATACAAACCTTGTTGATAGGGATTTTTTACTAGAGTGCTTCAAAGTTGAGAGCTATGATGAGAGAGAAATGAAGATGAGAGGCGGAAAGGATTATGTGTATTTAAGAAGCACTCTTTATCCCTATTTAAGAAGTGTAAAATTGGATTTCCATTTGCACCGCAGAGGAATGCTTAAGGATACTATTCATACTCGTGAAATTGATATGAAGTATGCAGAGGGGATAGATTGTCTTAAGAATGGGAATTATAAAGGAGCTGTCAATATTCTAAGAGAGTATAAAGACATTAATTCCGCACTGGCCTATCTTGGAATGGATTATAATCACTCAGCTCAGGAAATTCTGGAATTACTTCCTACTACCGCTAAAACTCAATATCTGCTTGCAATAGTATATTCAAGACTAAATCAACATAAAAAAGCAATCGACTCATTTTTAAATGCGTGCACAATTGACTCATCGATGAGATTCAGGGGAAATCTAGATCCCGAAATTAAACGATTAATAGACAAATATAAAATTATGTAATTATGAAGACAGAAAAGTATTATTTTATTGTAATGTTATTATCATTATTGATTCTAACTTCTTGTGAAAAAGATTGTAATCAGATAGGCGCTGAAGATAGCCTTCTCACAATCCATCTGGACAATAGATATCCGAACTCTAAAGCTGCAGGAGAAGGGCATCTTAGCCAAAGTGACGATAACTATATTAATAAATTGGAAATCTTTATTTTTAATGCCGGTAATGATAAATTCGGAACTCTGGATTCTTATGCCAAGTTTGATAATAATGAATTAGATGAAATTAAGGTAAAAGCTACTACCGGAGAAAAGTTTATCTATGTAATTGCAAATTCCCCCAATACAGATTGGGCAGGAGTAAACAATCATGATAAATTTAAAAAAGAGATAGTTTCTATTACTACAGATAATTTGAAAAACTTTATAATGACTAGCTATGTAGCGTGCACTTTGCAACCTACAACTTCATTGACATTGGCATTAACCAGAATGGCTGCGAAAATTGAGCTGCAAGGAATAAAGACATCATTTGCAGGAGGCCCTTATGCCGGATGTAAACTGGAAAATGTAAAAGCATATCTAATAAACGTTCACTCGGCAAAGCATTATTTTGATGGAAAAATAGATAATCCGGTAGTTTTTAATTATAAGATGGCAAAACCAGAAGATATTAATAGTTGCACAATGAACGGCATGCTATATGACGTAATTAATAAATCAATAGATGATAGCGGATATACAACCCCTCATTTCTTTTATGCCTATGAAAACATGATTCAATTTGAGCAAAATGATAATTTTTATACAAGATTGATAATACAGGCAGATTTAAATGGAACTACATATTATTATCCTATCAATATAAATCAAGAGAATAGCGGATACGTGCAGGAAAATGGCCACTATGGAGTAAAAAGAAATACAAGTTATAAGTATAATGTTACTATATTCCGCCCGGGATCTACAGATCCGAATATCCCCTTAGAGCATGGAATCGCTAATTTTACTCTGAATGTTATTAACTGGTATACCACAAATAACTTTTCACCCGAATTTTAATAGCATGAGATACATATACATACTTATTATTATCATATCTCTTTTTTCGTGCAATAAATATATTCTCGAAAACAGAAAAGAATGTCCGGCAATACTTACTTTAGACCTGTCAAATATAGATAATCGTGTAAATGAACTCCATGTCTGGATATTTGATACTGACAAGAATATAGTAAAAAAGGATACGATTTGGAGCTCATATTTTGGTAAAGAGTATTTAATTAATGTACCTAGAGGCTCAATAAGCTATTATCTATGGGTAAACCTAAAATCTGCTACATATATTAATGAGAATAACTCATTAGATAGCTACCTTACTAATCTTGAGAATTTTCAGCCCGACTCATTATATTTTTCCTCAAATACACTTGATTCAGATAAAGAGACATTAAGAGATACCGTATTTTTATTAAAGGAATTTATAACAATTTATTTTACAATTATTGGAGATACCAGAACATCTGAAATTACCCTAGAGGGTACAACCAATAATGCAGGGTATTATATAAACGGAAAGCTAGTGAGCAAGAAAACAAGCCAGATTATATTGCCTAATAGTACTTCGGAAAAATCGGCAGAATATGAATTTAGAGTAACCCGACAAAATAACCTTACAGATATTAATATTGAAGGAAAAACCACTACTAACAATATACCTACAACCGTTTTTTCGCTTCCACTTAGCAATTATATCATGGAATCGATGTATGATATGAAATCCCCATCGCTTGAAGATATAAAAGTTGAGGTAGATCTCACAAGTAATTTAATAACTATATACATATCGGACTGGCAAAAAACATTTCCCGTATTTATAGAGTTTTAATATTTAGTTTTGCTTTTAAGTGCTTGCAAATTAATAAAGTAATCCCAATTCTCAACATCCTACTTAGTTAATAATGTAATTTGCAGGCACTTTTTTTTAATAAAAATTTGGACTTTAAGAAAAAATTCCTACCTTTGCAATCCCAAAACGGGAACAGATTCGTTAGCTCAGTAGGTAG
>CAZYQA010000132.1:3974-6459 GCA_964649555.1 uncultured Muribaculaceae bacterium | reverse complement strand
GTTCTAGTTATAGTTCTCATATTAATTTCTTAAAATATATTTTTCTATATAAGTTTTTTTATCTGCTTTGTAAGCATCACGCTTCTCTTGCGGTATCTCTTTTACAAATCTGAATGCACTTTCAATTATTTGCCAATCGTTGGAGTTGTAATATTTGTAATTATTAAAATTGTACATTTCAACTATCTCATCCATTCTACCATTTAGGTATAGGTCGAATACTTGTGCTAATACATAATCACCACTTTTTGTAGACGTAGATAGTAATTGTAGATTTTGAGCAGCTTTCAAAGCATCCTCTTTAGTGATTGTAACATTTGATTTACCATTTCTTTGATAGCCGAAAAGCGTTCTGCCATAAGATTTTAATAAAGTAGCTACGATTGCATCATTGCCAACTTTCTCTGCTCCGAATGCTTTATTTTTCTCAATAAATCTTTGTATTGGAGCAACATCCGGCCCGATAGCTGTTGCAACACTTTTTATTACTTGCCAGTTATCATTATTGAAAGCAAACTCTTTACCAATTAAACTGATATTTTCAGATAAGAATTCTCCGGCTTTTTCATGTTGATATGAATCTACTAATGATTTTGTATATGCTATTGCATTTGATGCTGTTTTAGAGTTATTAAACTCATTCGCTAACCATTCTGGTGAATTTTTTAGATCTTTTGCTCTTTCTACTTTTTTAATGAATGGCTCTAATTCTCCTCCTCCCACGATTCTTCCTATCTCTTTTCCGTTTTCATCTAATACTAGAAATGTTGGATAAGCAGCTATATCATATTTTTTCTTAATCTCTATCCCCTCACCTTTTTCCATATCAAATTTCACATTTAAGAAATTAGTATTGAAATAATCACCTGCTTCCTTAGTTGGAAAAATTGTGTTAGCCATATATTTACACGGGCCACACCAGCTGGTATAACAATCTAAGAATATTAATTTAGGCCCTTTTTTGTTTTTTTGCGCTTTAGCAATCACTTCATTTAAGGATCCTTTTTCCCAATTAACTCCTACATTCTGCGCATTAAGCGAAATGATAGAAGTAAATAAGATTACAAGAGGTAAAATTAATCGTTTCATATTATGTTGTTTAAAAAAATCCCGCCACTCATTTATGGGCAGCGGGATGATTATTTTTAGTATTTGTTTTGTTCAATTACACCATTACTACTTATTATCTCACTTTCATGGATAGGAGCAGCGTATCTTCTCGAATTTTTAGGCAATGTGTACTCAATAGGTCCACCATCTTTAATAAGTGTTGAGCTATTGTATTTGTAGAAAGTCTTTTTCAAATCACCTACATCATCAGAAGAGTCATCGTTATTGTTTAATCTTCTTATATCATACCATCTTTGAGTGAATGGCATCTCTCTTTGTCTCTCTTCAATAATCTTAGCAACAGCTTCTTCTTTTGAAGATGCAGCGATATATTTAACGCTCGCAGGTGCATCAGCAGCCATTCTTGCATCTCTTAAAACATTCACAGTTGCAATAGCTTCAGCTACTTTACCCGTTCTTGCTTGGCATTCTGCTTTAATTAAAAGCATCTCTGCAGTAGTTGGCCCGTTAGGGATTCTATCTTTAAAGAAGAATATATATCCTGGGTATTCATAAGCTGGATTTGTTAAACCTCTATCGTAAGAGTAATTCTCAACCATGTGATATTTATATCTTAAATCGTTAGCTTTATCATATAAAGCAATCAACTCATGGCTTGGTATATACCACCAGCTCTCGTTATTCAACATTCTGAAGTACATAAACTCTTTCCATTCAAGCATATCTGTCATATCAGATTGGTTGTCGTGAGTATAAGGGTATTTTACCTCAACTTTTTCACCATTTACAGTCACCTCTGATTTCTTAGAGCTATATCTCATTTCTGTATTATAATTAACCAATACATTGTGTGATTCAAGAGCAGCTTCAGCATGTTTTTGAGCCAATTCGTAATTATTTCTATTCAAGTAATATCTTGCTGCAAATCCATTTACAGCTGCTTTATTAGCTCTCCAAGAAGTATATTTATTGTTTACGATTGTCATATCATTATTGATAGTTAGAGCTACAGCAAGATCTTTCTCAATTTGCTCATAAGTTTTCTCTAATGTTGCTCTTCCTTCAAATTCATTAAAAGATGTAGTCTCTTTGATTGTTAAGCCAAGCTCGTTTTTATTAGCTTCAGTATATGGTAAACAATATGTTTGAGCTAATGTCCATAAGCTATATGCTCTGATAAATTTAGCCTCTTTCTCTAATTGAGACTTTAGCTCTACATTACCTGTAACTTTTGGAAGATAATATAAAACCATATTTGCAGTAAATATCTTTTTATACTCATTTGCAAAGAAATTCTCTCTACCATCATTTATAATATAATCAATATTCCATGATGCAAATTGAACATTTGCCATTCCATAAGCATTTGATTTTGCATCTACAAGCTCAGTATATAAACCATAAGTATCTGCAC
>CAZYQA010000132.1:0-3964 GCA_964649555.1 uncultured Muribaculaceae bacterium | reverse complement strand
GGGCTGCATATATGGGTGCAGCCCTAGCCCCCTCTTGATAGAATTGCGAATAATTATTAAATAAATATTCCAATTGAGAAGCTTCAGTAGGTACTAAGCTGGAGTTTTTATCAGGTTTCTCGCTTAAGAAGTCATTACAAGAAGTGATAACTAATAGAGCAAGAATTGTTATTATATTTCTTATATTTTTCATTTTGCTATTTATTAGAATGTAAGGTTAATACCAAAAGTGTATGTTGCCTGAGGCTTGTAGAAACCACTTTGAGCCATTGATTTTGTGTACTCAGGATCCTCATTGTATTTGTTGTTTGCTATTACAAATAAGTTGTTTCCTTGTGCATAGAATTTTGCTCTGCTTATACCTATTTTTTTGAGTATTGATTGTGGTAAATTATATGATACATATACCTCTTGACATCTGATATGACCTGCATTTTGCACTCTATAATCAAGATATGGATAGAATCTATCCCAGAAGTAATATCTCTCCTCTGCTTTATCGAATGGAATAGGAACTACCTGCATAGGATCTCCGTTTAATACTTCGTTATAAAGTGCGTTAGGTAGCGCACTTCCGCCGTTCATACTTGGATAGTTAAATGTAGCTCCTTGGAATTTATGTCCGAATTTTCCTGTGAAGATAAATGATACTTCAAAATTGTAAATATTAAACATACTTGTTAATGATAGAGAGTAAGGGGCTACTTTTGTTCCCATATTCAACATATAATCTCTACCATCACCCGGAGTCCATCCTGTGAAATCGTATAGTTCACCATCTTTTCCATGTACAACTGGTTGCCAGTTAGGATTTGCCTCTGTTCCTTTATTTACTACACCTGCGTATCCGAAACTCCATAATGTATTTGCATTATATCCCTCTACAAATGCAGCAGTACCACCTCCATATAACTCATAAGCGTTGTAAGTAGTTTTGAATAGTTTGCCTATCTTATTATGATTATATGCAAAGTTTATCCCTCCTGTCCAAATAATTTTATTCTCATATACATTCATTGATGTTCCCAACTCGAACTCAATACCGGTATTGGTCATTTCGGCAGCATTCAGCTTTTGTGTTTTAGTACCATTGATTGATGGAATACTCATACTTACAATAAGATCTTTACTTTGTCTGTTGTAGAAATCTAATTTACCATATAGCTTGCCTGTGAACATTGCAAAATCAACTCCAACATCCAAAGAGCCTGTTTTCTCCCATCTTAAAGAAGGGTTACCGTAGCTTCCTATTGTTGCTGTATAGTCTTGAATGTATGAATTTTGGGTTCCATTGATATTAATAAGTGGGTTGAATGATGTTGTTCTATCCACATTACCATTATATCCATAAGTTGCTCTTAAACCTAATCTATCTAGCCATTTTACGTTTTTCAAGAATTTCTCTTGTGAGATATTCCAGCTTGCTCCTACCGACCAGAATGGTGCATATCTGTATTTAGGATCATCGGTAATTAAGTTAGAAGCATCGGTTCTGTATGATCCGCTGATGGTATATTTTTGATCATAAGTATATGATGCATTTCCAAACAATGAGAAGTATCTCTCTGTAGAGTATTTAAATTTATTTGTATAATTAAATGTTTGATTGTTACCCATCCAATCCTTTAGTGTAAATGCACCACTACCACCAACACCGTTAGGGAACGTACCTACCGTTAGCTTATCGTCATCATACCCATAAGTATATGGGAATGTGGTTGTTTGATGTACAATATTATACATCTCTGTTCCTGCAATGAACGACACAAAATGTTTATTTCCATCAAAACTTCTATTGAAATTCAATTGATTTCTCCAGTTGTATGAGTTCATATCATTTTTGCTTTGATCAAGGATTCCTCCCTTTGGTAAGTTTGGTGTGATTTTTCCTGTTTTTTGATCCCATGTTGATGCCTCATTAACAGTTTTTCTAACAAAATATGAATTTTCATTATAGATGTTTTTAACAAACTCTTTTATGTACTCATATTGTAATTTTGTATCAAGAGTTAAGCCTTCAATAATCTTAACAGCTAAACCTGCCTGAGCTCTAACATTATATTTTTCACTCTTTTTATTTTTAGACTCCATCTCTGTTAATGGATTATATGACCAATCTGAATATGGGAAACTGCTCATTGGAACGTATCTCTCCATATTTGGCATATAGTATCTTGCGATATTATTTCTATTACCAGACTCATCAACAAGCATTTGATAAGGGCTATATCCAAGAGGATTTCCAGCACCATCACTATAAGTTCCATCATTATTTTTACCATTAACCATATAGAAATTACCAGCAAATGTAAAATCCAACCATTTGAAGATATTTACATTGGTTCTATAACCAACATTATACCTATCATTGCTTACACCTTTAAAGTTGCCATTGTTTTGCTCAAACATCAATGATAACATTTGAGTAGAACGACCTGTATTACCAGCAATATTTACGTTATATTGTTGAGTAAACGGATTATCCAAAACATATTTTTTCAATTGATCAGAGTTGTCCAACTTACCTAATCTTGCAAGAGTTTCATTTAATTGCTCAGTTGATATTTGCTCTAATCTGTGCTCATTCATAGCTGTTACAGCTAATGAGTATTGTTTTCTAAGAGCATCTGAGATTGAGGAGTTCTCAACAGGAGCCCAAGGGCCTCCAAAGAAATTGGTTGAGAAACCTCTTTGTTCATAATCTATAACCTCGGCAGAAGATGCTAGATTTCTGTTATATTTCAAATCTAATTTAGGAGATACTTTCCAAAAAGCAGAAACCTCCACTTTTAAATCACCTTTTTTAGCATTTTTACCACTCTTTGTAGTGATTACGATTACACCATTTGCAGATTTTGCTCCCCAAATAGAAGCAGCAGCCGCATCTTTAAGGATTGTAATATTCTCTACATCATTAGGGTTGATTGAGCTAAAATCACCTGTGATAGGGAAACCATCCACAACAATAAGGGGTTGCATATCCTCATCTTTATCAACCAAACGAGATTGTCCTCTAATTTGGAACATAATATTTCCATCTTTATCTAGCTTTGTTTGAACACCAGCTGATGTTCCTACAATTCTTGACGCAATATTAGAAGTTGGTTTCTCTAATTGTTCTGCTTTAATAAGATCGAATGACCCTGTAGCACGTTCTTTAGAGATTGTTTGATAACCCGTTACAACAACATCAGATAATGCTATTGCATCGGGCTTCATATAAACATTTACTAGGGCACTTTTTCCTACTACCACCTCAACAGATGTTAATCCTATTGATGAAAACAATAGTTTATCCCCTGCATTTGCAACTATATCATATTTACCATCCATATCAGATGCTGTAATGATATTGGTTGTAATGTTTTGTACAGTTACACCGGGAAGTGGCTCACCATTATCCTCCTCAATAATTACTCCTGTTACCGTAGTTTTCTTAGCAGGAGCTTGCTCTTGCTTTCTGATAACACCCAGAATAATTTGATCTCCTTTAATCTCATAGCTAATACTCAATGGAGTAAACACGCTTGAGAGCATTTTTTTAAGATCATCATTATTTGAGTTTACAGTTACAGAGTAGTCATTAATCTTAAACTCATTTGTATATACAAATTTGTATTTACTTTGGTTTGAGATGCTCTCTAACACAGTTTTCAGAGGTGCTTGTTTGAAATCAAGCTTAATTCCGCTTTGAGCAAAGGCCGTTGCCGTTGCAATCATCATTAGGCACAAAAAGAGTATTATCTTGTGTCTAATTCCAGAAATAGTTAAATTCATTTATTAAAATTAGATTAGTTTGTTTAATATATATTACACACTCATAATAAAATTCCATAAAAAAAAATTATGGTTTTTTTATTCCTGATTGTATTATAATTAGAGAAGAACTCTTTTTTTATAGAATTTAACCTAACAACTAAAATGAATAATTATGCTATATTTGCCCCTAAGTATCCCATTAATT
>CAZYQA010000131.1:0-6528 GCA_964649555.1 uncultured Muribaculaceae bacterium | reverse complement strand
ACTAATAAGGAAAGGATTATTAAACTGATTATTCATGATTATTATATTTATAATAATTACAATTATAATAATTATATTTATAATAACCAAAAATAGTATATCTAAAATTAAAATAGGCTGTTCAGAATAAATTTCCAAACAGCCTATTATATAGAGTATTATAATAAAATATTATTCATACAAATAATAAGTAGATGATTGTAGCTTAAACTCAGCTTCATCCTTAGTCCAAAACTCCTTAATATCAGAGAACTTATTATTTTTAGAGAACTCTTCTCTTACATAATTAGATCCAGATACTTTGTCAAACATATTAAAACGTTTTTCGTTTGCATTAGCAAAAACTGCATGCTCAGGGTAAAGCTCAGCAATAACTTGCATAACATAGAACTGAACATCAGACAAACGAGCTACATTATAATCCATTATATAAACTTGAGTACCTTGAATATACTCTCCAACCAAGGCATTATAGAAAGGCTTAACATGTATAGGACGGAATCTTAAACCAGGTAAATTTAAATTATTTAACGCATTAGTAAAATCTGTTGCATTAATCCAAGGGGCACAGAAAATTTGGAAAGGTAAAGTATAACCAACACCAATTGACATATAACCAAGCTCACCTAAGATTCCTGACACCGGATAATAGTATGAAACAACATCTTGCGGGATATGTGGTGAAGGAAGAACCCAAGGTAAACCAGTCTCACCATAAACCATACTTCTTCTCCAGCCCTCCATAGGGATAACTGTCAACTTACATTTTTTGCCTAACATATTTTCGCCATTAAGCATTAAAGCAAGCTCACCCGGAGTCAAACCATATAAATAAGGGATTTTGAATTGGCTAACAAAAGAGATATATCCATCTTCCACCAAATTACCTTCAACTTTCTCACCACCAAGAGGATTAGGTCTATCTAAAACGATAATCTCTTTATCCAACTCAGCAGCAGCCTCCATAATCATACCCAATGTGCTGATATAAGTAAATGAACGACACCCAATATCTTGAATATCATAAATAAGAACATCTATATTTTCCAACATCTCAGGGGTAGGTTTACGAGTAGCACCATATAATGAGTAAACAGGAATACCGGTATTAGGATCATTAAAAGTTTCTACTTTATCACCTGCATGTACATCACCTCTCACACCATGTTCAGGTCCATACAATGCCACTAAATTTACATTCTTTGCATTATGTAAAATATCAATATTAGAAACTAAGTTTCTATCAACGCCGGTAGGGTTAGTTACCAAACCAACTCTTTTACCCTCTAATTGCTTAAAATTATTCGCCATCAAAACCTCTAATCCGGTTTTAACAGGATAAACCTTACTCTCAACCTCTTGCTTACAATTACAAGCAATAGCTAAAAGTGATACGGCAATAATTGCCAAAAATTTAACTCTCTTCATCAAATCAAATATTAGATTATTTTTTCTCTCTTTTTCCAAACTCAGGCTCCATCTTTCTCATTACAAGATAAGAAGCAAAAATACCTGGAAGTGTACACAAACAAACCCAAATAAAGAAGTTTGTATAGCCCAATGTCTCTTGTATCCAACCTGCAGCCATACCAGGTAACATCATACCCATAGCCATAAATCCTGTACCAATTGCATAGTGCGCAGTTTGATGCTCACCTCTTGCAATATAAATAAGATAAAGCATATAAGCAGTAAAACCGAATCCGTAGCCAAATTGTTCAATTGCGACAGATGTAATTACAACAGGTAGTCCCGGAGTTGCTCCAGCTAAATAAACATATAAAATATCAGGAAGATTGATTGCAATTGCCATAGGCAACAACCATCTCTTGAATCCATCTCTTGATACTAACAAACCACCAACTACACCACCTAAAAGCAGTGCAATTACTCCGATAGTTCCATATATTCCACCAACCGTAGATGTACTAAGACCTAATCCTCCCTGAGCTGCATCATCCAATAAGAAAGGTGATGCAATCTTAACAAGCTGAGACTCTCCTAATCTGTATGTAAGAAGGAAGAAGAACATCAAACCCAAATTTTTCTTTTGGAAGAAAGTTACAAATGTTGTAAAGAAATTTTTAAATAACTGAGAAGCACTTGTCTCTTTTCTTTTTATATCAGCATCAGGGCGTGGCAATATAAATCCGTGATATAAAGATAACCCTATAAACAAGCCTGATAATAAGAAAAATGTAATACTCCAAGCTAATGGAATATTATTTTGTGAAAGTTCTAGCCAGCCGGCAAACATTACCAATACACCATTACCGAATACCGTAGCTAATCGATAAAATGTATTTCTGATACCCACAAAGAAAGATTGCTCCCCTTGTGTTAATCCTAGCATATAGAAACCGTCAGCAGCAATATCATGAGTAGCCGAGCTAAAAGCTAACAGCCAGAAAAATGCCAATGATACTTGGAAGAAATAAGTAGTAGGAATAGAGAATGCGACACCTGCAAAACCAATCGCCACACAAGATTGCATCGCTACCACCCACCATCTTTTAGTTTTAATAATATCCACAAACGGAGACCATATAGGTTTAATTACCCAAGGTAAATATAGCCAGCTTGTGTAAAGCGCAATATCAGTATTAGACAACCCTAATTTCTTGTACATTATGACAGCAATAGTCATAACGGCAACATAAGGGAGCCCTTGCGCAAAATAAAGGGTTGGGATCCATGCCCACCCATTAGTCTTTTTTTGAGCCATTTTAAGTGTTGTTTTTTTAGAGCAATTATTGAGGCTCTAATACAGAGCCTCAATAGTTGCATCTATATAATAATGCAATAAAATATCTTTATAGTTATAACCTTTCTCTCCCATCACAGCAGCACCAATTTGGCATAAACCAACACCGTGCCCCCAACCAGCACCACGAAGAATAAATTTCTCAGGTACGATTGTTCCATTTGAAGTAGCAACTTGTCCAACTTTTTCAAAAACAATAGCAGAGCTATAAAGATGAGAGTCCGATAATGTTCTTCTAATCTCAAGTTCTTTACCTATTGTCATAGTTTTTTTACTACCCACAATTTTCAATTTCACCAAACGCGAGCTAGGGCCTCTTTCAATAGGAATAAGATCAATAATATCCCCATAATCAACTCCACTTCTATTTTTAATAAGTTCACTTAATTCTTTTTGAGAATAAGCTTGCTCCCATCTATAGAAATTTACAGTTTCCTGATCATAATTATTAAGCACTTGGCTTAAAATTTTAGCATCTGTAGTGTTACAAAATGCATCAGGGCTTGTATTAATCCACTCAACAGAATTTTTCTCAACTGTCAAATCAGGAATATCCATAGGATTAGCACTATCTCTATATCCTTTTAGATATGGATATTTGATAGGCTCCCAACAATTCTGAAACTCCTCCATAACACCACCACAACACTTAGAAAAACGTGCATCGCAAATTTTCCCATTATCAGTAAGAAGCTCACCCCATGTCTGAGCAATAGCAATTCTTACTTTTTCAGTTGAGGCTCTTGTTAAACCTTGATACCTCTGACAATGATCATCCGCACAAACATCAAAATTGATATGATCCTCTCTATCATACCATTTGATCAACTCGTCATGGGTCTGAATACAAGATTTATAATCCTCATTACCCAATGCTATCTCTTTATTTTTTTCAATCTGAGCTAAAAGCCAACTTCTTGAAATTACAGCATGAGCATTAAGTAGCTCCATACTTGCAGTAGCGCTCATCTCACTTGAAATTACACTTGTAAGATAATCCTCTACTCCAATAATATTTACAGCTGTCAATTTACCATTCTCTGAAATAATCTTAAGATCAGCACCAAACTTTTGATCCTCTTTTCTTTCCCAATGGAAATTAACACCAATTGTTACATCTTTAAGCCAAAAAGTACCACAACCTATAGGGCTAAAATATAGCTCATCATACTCTGTACCATTCCAAAGAACCTTACCATTAGAATATGAAACTTTTTGCTCACCTTGGAAAACCTCCCCATTACATTGGTATCTCTCATTCAACACAAAATCAATCTCTTTCTCACTCATAATACCAACCTTAACAACAGGTTGCTCTCTCAAAGAATTTTTAATAAGATCAGCCATCTCAGAGCTAATAGAAATCTCATCCATTATCTCTTTAATCTCTTTCGCTCCCACTTTATTAAAATCTTTCTCCAAAGGTGTAATAAATACACCACCCATATCCACAGAAGCAGGGCTCAACAGAATATTAGCATCTCCCTCAGCAAAGAAATGTGAAGGACGATGTTTATCTCTTATCATTACAACAGCAATAAACTTACTTGCACCATTCTCATTTACAACCCATGTTAATAAATTTAACATTGGCTCCCATTCCCCATCTTTTACAGTAATATTGCTATATATTTTATTGAAAATCTCTAAAGCAGCATTTTTGTCAGTTGCTTCAATAACAAACCCACCATTAAAATAATTCTCAATTGTGAAGATCTCTACACCTTCATTTTTCAAGATAGATTTCTTATCTAAATCAGAATATTTTACCTCTAATGGCAAAAATCCTTTATTCCCTGCTTGAAAGTGCATGTGGTCAGGTGCAGATGCACCACATTTAGGGCCATTATAGAATAGCACATACTCATCCAATAATTTGGACAAATCCAACATATCCTCAAAGCGCCCTTTTAAGTTATTATCCCCAATAGTTTGGTTAATATGTTTCTTATCCGGAATTGTAAGATGCTTAGGAAATATAGGGAACGGATTAATTAAAATCTCATACTCTCCGGCTACACCTTTATAATCTATACCCTCTTGTACTGCAGGCCTATTAGCTCCACAAAGAAAGCATTTTCTCTCTTGAATAGATTTAGCATCCACTTTTGCAGCAGATGACTGAATCCTACCCGGGTTGAATTGTATTTTTACCGGAAACCCGTTTATTTCCGTTTCTTTAACTTCTACGTTGGCAAGTGCATTATAGTTGTTTCTTGCTTGTTCCCAATTGTTAAGTTGGGCATCCAAAAGGTGCCCAACTTCTATATTGTTTAATGTCATATCTGGATCTAAAATGCTTATTTCTTCATTGCAACGCGAGCCTCAAGCTCCCAAGTACGAATCCTATCTTTGTATAAGTTGTGATTATTCATTTTCACAATATCTAAAGAAGCATCAGAGTTATCATCCCATCTGCGGCAGTGATATAATACATCATAAATTCTACCGATTTGGTAATCTCTCGAGAATCTCAATCCAAGAGCATAATCCTCACCATAGCTGGTATTAGGAACTTTGATATCTCTAAGTACAGGAGTGTAGAAAGCACGTGGTGCACCAAGACCATTAATTCTTAACGCATTATTTCTACCATTCTCAGGAGTCCACTCTTTATGATCAATAATACCCGGAGCAATCATCTCCATATTAAAGTTTGTCATCATATAAGTACCAACTACCATCGCGCAGTTTTGCTCATAGAAAGCGTTAACAATTTTCTGTAAAGTATCAGGTCCTGAATAAACATCATCAGAATCTAATTGAACAGCGAATTTACCACACTTAGGATGGAAAGCACCAACATTCCAGCATCCACCAATTCCTAAATCTCTTCTATTAGGAATAACATGAATTAATCTCTCATCTGAAGCAAATTCTTTGATAGCCTCAGTAGTACCATCTGTAGAGTGATTGTCAATAATAATTAAATTGAATTTAAAGCTAGCCTCTTGATTTAATACAGATTTGATAGCATCTTTAATAGTCTTGATTCTATTGAATACAGGAATAATTACAGAAGCCTCAAATTCAAAGTTGCCTTCGTTAAACTCAATGTGTTTGAAGTTAGGAGCTAAATAACCATTGATCTCTTTCAAATGCTCAGTACAAGCTTGTTCCATCTCAATTTGAACACCTCTGTTTTTAGGATCAACATAATCAAAGATTTTTTCACCTGATTTACGGGTATCATTCTCAACCTCTGAATATAAATACTCGTTTACGTGCACAAGGCTACCTTTTTGAGCAACTTTCAATCTCAAATCATATAACCCTGCAAATTTGAAGTCTTGTTTCATTCTACTAGCACCATCTTTAAGAGCAGCAGCATTGTAAAATAATACAGAACCGAAGTTAAAATCATCTCTTAAACTTCCGAATTGGTAATCAATTACCGGAGCTGCATTCTTTTTACCATCTGCGATTTGATAGTGGTCTGCATATAACATAGCAGCGTTAGAATCTTTTGCTAATCCAACAAGTCTGTCTAAAGCAAAATATCCCAACTCTAAAGTAGTGTATTTAGTATAGATTAATGAAAAATCACCGCAAGATTTCTCTGCAATTTTCTTAATAGTAGCAGAGCTGTTTAATGAATCAACTGAGATAACTTCACAACCTTGAATATCTCCATTGAACTCTCCGGTTGACAAAAGGAAGATTTTAGAAACTAATGAATTCTCTTTTAATCCTTTAATCGTTTCCAAAACCAGCTTCTCTTCCTTAACAGGAATAAAGCAATTAATTTTTGTTGTCATAATCAT
>CAZYQA010000130.1:0-6585 GCA_964649555.1 uncultured Muribaculaceae bacterium | reverse complement strand
ATGAAGGTAAATCCTATTTTACATCTGGGATTAAGGCTGGGAGAAGGTACAGGAGCAATATGTGCATACCCAATTGTAGACTCATCGGTAAGAATGATCAATGAGATGAATTCCTTTAAAAAGATTGAAGTTACAAAGTACTTTTAGCACCATAAAGAAACAATGGAACTATATATTATACGACACGGCGAAACCATAGATAATTTAATGAATATTTGCCAAGGGCAAACAGAGGGAGAATTGAATCAGAAAGGGAAAGATCAGGCTTATGAAGCTTCTAGGAAGTTGGAAGAAATTGAGTTTGATGCGGTTTATACCAGTGATCTGAAAAGAGCTAGAAACACTTCGGAAATTATATTTGGTAATAGAAAAGGGCTGAAAATAAATGAAGATAATCGATTAAGAGAAAGATATCTTGGTGATTATCAAGGGAAAGTATTCCCTGATAGCTTTGATTATAATGCCAGATATATTGATGGAGCCGAATCGCTAGATGATATGTTTGGTAGAGTAAATAGTTTACTGGATGAAGTAAAAGATAAATATAGAAATAAATCGGTAGCATTTATTTCTCATGGAATTACAATTAAAGTGTTAATTGCTTCTATTAATAATAAAAATGATATTGAGGGATTAAAAACTCCGGACAACTGTTCAATCTCAAAATTCACATTATGAGCAAAATAATATATATAACAGGTGGGCAAAGATCTGGGAAAAGCAGCTTTGCGCAAAAAATGGCTGAGAATCTTTCTGAGACTCCGGTATATCTTGCTACGGCAAAGTGCTGGGATGATGAATTTCGTAAAAGGATTGAAAGGCACCAAAGTGACAGAGGGGAGCATTGGACAAATATAGAGGAGCAAATCTATATATCTGAAATAGGGATCACAGGCAGAGTAATATTGATGGATTGCGTAACATTGTGGGCTACCAATATCTTTACCGAAAATGATTTTGATACAGAAAAAAGTCTGGCTCTTGCAAAAGCCGAATGGGACAGATTCATCAAAAGTGATAATACTATTATTGTTGTGAGCAACGAGATAGGTTTAGGGGTAATACCGGCGGAAGCATCCGTAAGAAGATTTGTAGATCTGCAAGGTTGGATAAATCAATATATAGCCAAATCGGCTGATCAGGTATATTTTATGGTATCGGGAATACCTCAAAAAATCAAATAAAATGAAACCTAAAGAGTTAAATATCTTTTTCAACAGCTTATTATATTACACCAGGATACCTGTACCTAAAAGTGTAGAATGTAATGATCAGACACTTAGTAAAGGGTTTAGATACTTCCCACTTATTGGTATAATTGTGGGGCTTATAGGTGCACTTATTTTCAAAGGAACAAACTACTTTCTCCCTATAAATATTGCCATTATATTTGCAATGATTGGAATGCTCTTGGCTACCGGAGGATTGCATGAAGATGGGCTAGCAGACTTTTGCGACGGGTTCGGTGGTGGAGCAAATAAAGAATCGATACTTAGAATTATGAAAGATAGCCATATAGGAACCTATGGCGTATTATCTCTTATAATATTATTTCTGCTTCGCTATACTTTTCTTACAAGGGTGCCCGATATTTACATTATAAGCATACTTATTTGCGCAGCTTGTTCAAGCAGATTCAATGCTATAATAATGATTCGAATATCGGAGTATGCAAGAGAAATAAACTCCAAATCTCTGCACACCAAAATTAAACTAACATACAAAGAGATAATCCCGGCATTTATATTTGCATACTTGCCATTAGCATATATGAGCTATAAACTTGCCGGTGTATACTTAATAGGCTCCATCATTCTTATATTTTTTTATAAGAAATATCTTCACAAAAAGATAGGTGGATTCACGGGAGATACATTAGGAGCACTAATAATATTCTCAGAAATCTTATTTTATGTAATAATTTTTGCTTTTGGGGGATGGTTTATTTGCTAAGACATACAAAACCCCATATAAAAGGGGGAATATGCTACGGACAAACAGATCTGGAGCTTGATGCTGATTTTCACAATATCCATCTACCCCTGGTTATATCTAAGATTAAACAGCTTGATATAAAAAAAATTTACACAAGCCCATTAATAAGGTGTAAGGGATTGGCACAATCATTATCCAAAGAACTAAACATAGAGCCACCCACTGAAGATGGCTTACTTATGGAGATGAATTTTGGAGATTGGGAGCTTCTGAATTGGGATAAAATTTACAATTCTCCGGAGGGAAAAGCATGGTTTGGCAACTTCCTTGAAAACCGATGCCCCGGCGGTGAATCATTCCAAGATGTAGTAACACGAGCATATCAATTCATAAATAAACATAAAGACTTAGAAAAATCACTTATTGTAACTCATGCAGGGTTTATAAGAGCCTTTGCAGTAGTAAATAATAAAATAGACATAAATAATCCTTTCTCTTTACAGATTGAGTACGGAGATATTATACAATATTATATAAATGAAGACGCTTAAACCGATAATGTTTGTGGGTACCGGCTCAGATGTTGGTAAATCTGTAATAAATGCAGGATTTTGCAGGATATTTCTACAAGATGGCTATACCCCTGCCCCATTTAAATCTCAAAATATGTCATTGAACAGTTACGCAACTGTAGATAACTTAGAGATTGGCAGAGCGCAAGCTGTGCAAGCTGAAGCTTGTGGGATAAATTGCTCTACCGATATGAATCCCATACTTCTAAAACCTGTTTCTAATCACACATCCCAACTTGTGTTACATGGAAAGCCTTTTGGAAATAAAAGTGCAATGGAATACTTTAATAAGACAAACAGAAGTGAGCTATTTGTAGAGGTAAAAGAGGCATTTAATCGATTAAAATCGAGTTATTCACCTATAGTTATGGAGGGAGCGGGTAGCATCTCCGAAGTAAACCTTTGGGATAAAGATATTGTGAATATGAGCATGGCAGAATATGCTGATGCGGCGGTATATCTTATAGCGGATATCGATAAGGGGGGAGTTATAGCAAGTGTATATGGTTCTATATTATTACTACCTGCTCACCAAAGAAAACTAATCAAAGGTATTATTATAAATAAATTCAGAGGTGATGTAAGGTTATTTGAAGATGGAAAGAAAATAATAAAAGATCTGACAGGAGTTCCGGTGGTGGGAGTTATTCCATATTTCAGAGATATATTTATTGAACAGGAAGATTCGGTAGTATTGGATAATATCACAAGTGAACATAAGAATGAAAGTATAAATATTGCTGTTGTACTCTTGAAAAGTATGTCGAATTTTACCGATTTCAATATGCTGGAGAGAACTCACGGAGTGAATCTTATTTATACAGCTAACCCGTCAAAATTATCTGAGGCAGATATTATAATAATTCCTGGTTCTAAAAATACCATCTCAGATATGCAGTTTATAAGAGAGATGGGCTTGCATAAATCTATATTAAACCATTATAAGAATGGAAAGCCTGTTTATGGTATATGTGGTGGCTATCAAATGATGGGTGAGATGATATTCGATCCTTTGAAAATTGAGGGCGACAATGAAGCAATGCCCGGCTTAGGAATGTTACCAATTACCACCACAATAGAAAAAGGAAAAGTTACTCGCCAGTGCACATTTAAAATGATAAATAGTGAAATCACCGGAGAAGGTTATGAAATACACTCAGGGGCTACAATAAGTAAAAGCCCGCTTTGTGTAATGGATAATGGAATAGAGGATGGCTATTATTTAAATGATAAATGCTGGGGAAGCTACATTCATGGAATTTTTGACAATAAAGATGTGATTGAATATATCCTTAAACAAGTGAGTAATAGAGAGCATAAAGTTGAAGATTATAAATCATTCAAGGAGAGAAATTACAATCTTTTAGCTGATAAAATACGCGAATGTATTGATATGGATTATATTTATAAAACTCTTGAATAATGATTAACGGACACGGGAATAATTTATATAGCTTTGAGAAGGGTAAGATCAAATATGATTTTAGCTCCAATATTGCGTTCAATAATAAATCGGATGATATAATAAATCACTTAAAGGCAACCTTAAATTCCATTAAAAACTACCCCCACCCATCAGCAGTAAATCTGGCAAAAAAGCTAGCGGAGTTTCATAAAATAAATGAAGAGAATATATTAGTTGTAAATGGATCTGCAGAGGCATTTTATATTGTTGCGCATTTTCTTTCAATAATCAATAATTTATCATGTAATTCATTAATCCTAACTCCATCTTTTGCCGAATATGAAGATAGTTGCACGCTATATAAGCATACTCTTTCATTTGAAGAGATTGAGCATTTTGAAGCAAAAGATATAAGTGAACAAAATAGCATTTGGCTAGGTGTGCCTAATAATCCAAACGGATATATCACCCCTGATAAACTTATAGAAGCTAAAAGTAAAGAGAATCTCAATTGTTTATTTATAATTGACAGAGCATATAATCAACTATCAGAAATATCTGATAATAAGATAAGTATCAGCAAGAATATAATTTACATAAATTCTCTAACAAAATCTTTCGGTATTCCCGGTATAAGATTGGGTTATATAATTGCGTCTAAAGATATAATAGCACAACTATCTCAAATGCGCCCACCTTGGAGTGTAAATTCTTTAGCAATCCACTCCGGAGAATATATAATTGATAACTACTCTCAACTACTTTTTAATAAAAGAGAGTTACTCGGTGAATCCTATTTTCTGCAACAAGAGATTCAAAAATTAAGTAACTTTTATGTCTATCCCAGTAAATCAAATTTCTTTTTATGTAGAATTGAGTGTGCAAGCACATCGGAGGAGCTACAAGAATACTTGATAGAAAAACATGGTATCCTGATAAGGGATGCTTCAAACTTTAGATCTCTCTCTAATAAACATTTCAGAATAGCTGCACAAAAAAGAGATGCAAATATTCACCTGATCAATGCTCTTAAAGAATGGAAATAAATTATACTTTACTCACAATAATTATTGGTATTACATTAGATACAATTATCGGAGACCCCTATTGGCTTCCCCACCCGATAAGAGTATTCGGCAATATGATTTCATATTTCGAGAAAAAATTTAACAAAGGCTCTCACAAAGTGCTTAAAGGTGCTCTCACATGGTTATCTCTTAACTCAATAGTATTTATCCTGTTTTTAGCAATTCAGCTAATATTAAATAAATATGAGCTAATATTAAGTATCATAAACGGGATATTCTTTTTTTATTGTATAAGCTCTCGTTGCCTGATACATGAGGGGCTAAAAGTTGAAAAATATCTTGTAAATAATGATATAACAGGAGCAAGAAAGCAGCTCAGCATGATAGTTGGGCGTGACACGGATACACTCAACCCCTCCCAGATCAGAAGCTCTGTAATTGAAACATTATCAGAAAACCTCAGCGATGGAGTGATAGCTCCCCTATTCTTTTTCGCCATAGGGGGAATCCCTCTCATGATGGTATATAAGATGTGCAATACACTCGATTCAATGATAGGCTACAAGAATGAGAAATATAAAGATTTCGGATGCTTCTCGGCAAAAGCCGATGATGTAACAAACTTTATCCCTGCGCGCCTCACCGCACTCATTATGATAATAGCTTCATTCAGCAAAAGAGCGCTACTATTCATCTTCAAATATGGCAAATCTCATTCAAGCCCCAACTCCGGCTACCCGGAATCCGCTATCGCAGGTATCCTTAACTGCCGCCTAGGTGGCCCAAACAACTACTTCGGCAAAACGGTAACTAAACCCTATATAGGCTCCAACCCTCGCCCGCTTACTCACTCCGATATCATAAAAACCTGCCTAGTCAACGGGGTTAGCAGCTTTATCGGATATATAATTGTAATTCTGATTTCCATTATATAACAAAGTAATCATTTATATAATACATAGAAAATTATTAATATTTTTGCACCATAATCTAATCCCCAAAAAAGTTCACCAGATGTTATCAATTATTGTATGTTCAATTTCGCCGCAGAAACTTTCTATATTTAAAAAAAATGTTGAGGATACTATCGGTACCGAATATGAATTTATCATTATCGATAATAATGTACATAAGTACTCTCTGTGCAAGGCTTATAATGAGGGTGTAAAACAGGCTAAATATAATTTCTTGTGTTTTGCTCATGAGGATATTATGTTTCACACCAAAAATTGGGGAGATATTCTTATACAGAAACTATCAGAAGCATCTACTGGAATTGTAGGTTTTGCCGGATCAAAATATAAAACTAAAACTTTATCCAATTGGAATTCGGCGAATGAATACAGCCGAATAAATATCATTGAAACATGCAATAATAAATCTGTATCACTCAAATGTAATCCTGATAATGCAGAGTATTCAAATGTAATTACATTAGATGGGCTATGCATGCTAGTGAGAAAAGATATTATTATAAATGCCCCTTTTGATGAGATTAATTTTAATGGATTTCATTTATATGATCTGGATTTTTCTACATCTGTTTTTAATTTAGGATTTCAGAATTATGTTGCTCATAATGTTCTTGTTGAGCACTTTTCAAGAGGCTCTTATAGTAAAGAGTGGCTCAAGTATAGCAATATTT
>CAZYQA010000129.1:4189-6590 GCA_964649555.1 uncultured Muribaculaceae bacterium | reverse complement strand
ATTCATGAATATGTTCTATAAAATTAGAGACTCCCTTTTCTAAATAATATATTACCATTATCCCTATTCTCAAAAATAGTTAAACTATTATTATGAGAATAATAAAGTAAAATATCATTTATGAATCTAGCCTCACATGGTTTCATTACTCTATTGCCACCATATTCTCCACCATTATGAAGCATAAATATGAATTTACTTAAATCTTTTAATGTTGTCTTTACCTCTCCATCTTCTGATATTGAAGAGTCGAACATCTCATTTTTATAAAATAGATTTCGTGCACCCTCTATTATCTCCTTGTCAGCTTCCGGATAAGAGAAGCCTGCTAAAGCATACAAGTAATAAAGGTTGGCATCACTAAACTCGGGGAATGGGTGAAAATTAATCTGTAGATTTTGAATACTCTCCTGCGTATACACAAAATCATCAGATAATTTAGGCAAACCCGATCTATGGCTTACAATGTCATCAATCCTAAGATTTTTATGCTGATTATTAGAGATATCCATATAATCCATAAGATAAGAGTTCATTGCTAACTTTCCACTACAAACCATATCAGCAATAAAAGGGAGAATTGTAAAAACATAGGCAGTTTCTGATAAAACAATTGTTGTATCACCAAACCTTGTATTCCCCTTTACAATTCCGTTTTCTACTCTGAAATCACTTTTCATAACCTTATTGTTAGGCAAAAAATCATATCCTAATCTCACTTGCTTATCTAATAACAAAGACTCACCTGCATTTAACCAAGCTGCACTAACAGGCATAACTCCTACAGCTTTAGCCCCCCCAAAAAGAGTTTGTGCTGAAATAAAATTGTTAGCCGGGGTATTGGAATGCGCAATTAAAAAAGCCTTAAAATTATCAATATTATTTATTTTCTCAATAGCATACGGTGAACCATGATAAACAACAACAATAGGCATATCTTTAGCCCATGAAGTAATAAACTCCATTTGTTGATCATCAATATCAAAGTTTTTATGAGGTCGAGCATCAGTAACGTGATAAGCAACAATCACAAGGTCTTTATCTTTAAATTTTGCTTTAGCTCTTTCCAATTGGGATAACTTTACAGGTGTAGGAATAATAAATGTATCCAAATTGGTATAATTTAATAATGTAGAAGCAAACTCTTTTCCATTAATATTCCCTCTCAAGCCCAGATAACCAATATTTTTATCATTTAGGTTTTTAATAGGAAGAATAGAATCCATGTTTTTAACCAAAAGCATTGAATTTCTTGATATATCATTTATAACAGTAGCATTATCAAGATTTATTAGCTTCTCAGGGAGTCCATAGGTACTTACAATAGGATTGTAATCCTTCTCAAATAAACCTAATTTGAATTTAAGATTTAATACTCTCTTAACTCTTTTATCTAAGTCGGCAACATCTAATTTACCAGCTTTAAACTCCTCCTCTATTATACCTATAGAGCTTTCAACATCTTCAGGCATTAGTATTATATCTACTCCTGCTTTATATGCCTCTAATGGTATTCTATTTTTTGCAATACCCGAATATTTTGCAACAGCATCCATATTCAAAGCATCTGTAATGATAATCCCATCAAAGCCTAATTCATTTCTAAGTAGCTCGGTTACAACTTTATGAGATATAGATGCCGGGCGACCTCTATCAATAATAGGTATGCTCAAATGCGCAACCATGACCATATCAACACCATTCTCAATCATTTTTTTGAATGGTATAAGCTCCAAAGAATCGAGCCTCTCCTTACTAAAATTTAGCTCAGGCAATCCTTTATGAGAATCAACATCAGTATCTCCATGCCCCGGAAAATGCTTAGCTGAGCCTGCTACACCTGCCGCTCTCATACCTTTCAAGAAAGAAAGAGCATAATCTGCTACCTTATCTCTATTTTCTCCATAAGAGCGGGTATTAATTACAGGATTATTAGGATTATTATTTATATCAACACTTGGAGCATAGTTTACATGAATATTCAGCTCTCTACACTCTTTGCCTATAGCATACCCTGCCTGATATGCTAAAGAATCATTTTGCATAGCTCCCATTTGCATTTGTCTTGGAAACTGCTGCAATTCCGAATATCGCATTGAAGCCCCCCACTCCCCATCAATTGAAATTAGCAACGGAGTAGATGATAATCTGTTTAATCTATTCAATCTCTCTACAGCAGGACGCACCTTATCTTTCATGGTAATAAGGCCACCTATCTTCTCTTTTTGCACCAATCTCTCTTGTTCAATTTTTATTTTTTGACTATTGGTAGAGTTAAAGCTAATAATATAAAGTTGTGCTATCTTCTCTCTTAAACTCATTTTGGAAAGGATAGAATCCGAAACATTATTCATCCTTTCCTGATCAAAGTTTTCTAGCAAACTTTTTTGTGCATAAAGAT
>CAZYQA010000129.1:0-4179 GCA_964649555.1 uncultured Muribaculaceae bacterium | reverse complement strand
CCTTCATTGATTAATATACAAAGAAGGAAAACACATAAAAATCTCTTCATTATAAGTGCTATGTAAATCTATTTATGCAAATTGAGTCTTTAACATTTCTATTTTCTTATCGGCATCTGCACCATGCGCTCCAAAATAAAATTTTATTTTAGGCTCTGTGCCGGATGGCCTCACAGAAACTACAGTTCCATCTTCAGAGTAGAATTGTAATACATTAGATTTTGGCAATCCAGTCTCTGATGGATTATTATAATCTATTATTTTAACAACAGGTGAAGCAGCTAGTAGCCTTGGAGGATTCTCTCTGAAATTTTTCATCATAGCTTGAATCTCTTCGACACCGGCTTTCCCTTTTTTGGTTAAGGATACAAGATCTTCTTTGTAATATCCAAACTCTTTATAAATTTTTTGTAACAAATCATATAAAGTTTCCCCTCTATCGGCACACCAAGCAGCACATTCAGCAAATAAGCAACAAGCAATCACGGCATCTTTATCCCTTACAAACTCCCCTGCATTAAACCCATAACTCTCCTCTCCTCCCCCAATAAATGTAGCTTTCCCCTCATTTTCTCTTACAATAGCTGCAATATATTTAAATCCAGTAAGCACATTGTAAATTTTCACATTAAATGCTTTTGCCATTGCTGCTAAAAGCTCCGTGGTAACAATGGTTTTTACCATATATGTAGAATCACTCAGCTTATTTAAATCACTCCATCTTTTTAATAAGTAGTAAGTTAAGATAGCAGCGGTTTGATTTCCATTTAATAATATAATCTCCCCTTTATCATCTCTTACAGCTACACCCACCCTATCAGCATCCGGATCTGTAGCCATCACAACATCTGCCCCCACCTCTTTAGCTTTCTCAACTGCCATTTCCAAAGCAGATCTCTCCTCAGGGTTAGGAGATTTGATAGTTGGGAAATTGCCATCGCATATATCTTGTGCCGGTACATTATAAATATTGGTAAAACCCATATCTTTTAAAGCACGAGGAACCAGTGTGACACCTGTTCCATGCAGCGGAGTATATACAATTTTTATATCAGAATGATTTTTTACAGAATCAGGAGATAAATGTAATGTTGTAAGATCTTTTAAATACGCAGCATCAACCTCTTCTCCTACTATTTGAATATTACTCTCTCCACCTGTAAATTTAACCTGAGAAGGGGATGTAATTTTCATCACTTCATTTATGATATTAGTATCATGCGGAGCAATAATTTGAGCTCCATCTTCCCAATATGCCTTATATCCGTTATATTCTTTAGGATTATGAGATGCGGTAATCATAACACCTGCCTGACAACCAAAATATCTTATTGCATAACTCAACTCCGGCGTAGGTCTTAGATTATCAAACAAATACACTTTGAAACCATTGCTTGCAAATACATCCGCAGTAATCTTAGCAAATTCAGGACTATTATTTCTAGAATCATAAGCAACAGCAACTTTAATTTGAGGCAAATTGCAGAAAGACTTTTTCAAGTACTCTGCAACACCTTGTGTCGCCATACCTACAGTATATTTATTCATTCTATTGGTACCAACTCCCATAATTCCCCTTAATCCACCTGTACCAAACTCCAATGTTCTATAGAAACTCTCTTCTAATTCCTTAGGATCGTGCTCCATCAACTTTTTAACTTCTAGCCTAGTAGCCTCATCAAAATCAGGACCCATCCATTGTTCGGCTACATTCATATAATTTATTCTCATAACAAAGTGTTTATATCAATTTAGAATCAACAAAAATAACAAAAAAAAGGTTACCTTTGCGCCTCAAAAAAACATTTTTAATGATATTTAAGAACTATATCCCATTTTATAAAAGAAACCTAAAACTTGCGTTCCCTGTAATGATAACACAAGCAGGACAAATGATTGTTTCATTCGCTGACAACATAATGGTGGGGCACCTTGGAACAGTTGAATTTGCCGGAGTTGCTTTTGCCAACTCAGTGTTTGTAATAGGAATGGTATTTTGTATATGTTTTACACAAGGGCTAACCCCCTTTGTAGGGCAAAGCTTTGGAAAAGGGAAAAACAGAGAGGTATCAGCATATTTCCAAAATTCATTTATAATGAACTTAGGACTAAGTTTTGTTATGATGGGATTGATGTTTCTGATAATGTTTTTCATGCCATATATGGGGCAAGATCCGGAGATTTTACCATACTCAAAATCTTATTACAGTATATTAGTATTATCAATTTTGCCATTCATACTATTCTTCTCAATCAGAAATTTCTCAGAAGGTATAGGAATCACAAAATATGCTATGTACATAACAATAGTAGCCAATCTGTTAAATATAGTCTTAAACTGGCTATTAATATTCGGTAAACTTGGATTCCCTAAACTTGGTGTAGATGGTGCAGCTCTAGCTACTTTGATAAGTAGAATAGTGATGTTCGTATCTTTTGCCATATTGTTGTTTAAGGTGAGCCCTTACTCTAATTACATGAAACTCATAACTAAACCATATATAAACAGCGCAAAAATTAAAGAGTTATTAAAAACATCTATCCCTATTTCGTTCCAGGGATTGGTAGAAGTCACAGCATTTAGTTTGAGTGGTATAATGTTGGGATGGTTTGGAAAAGAAGCTATGGCCGCAAATCAGATTGCACTCACGATCACCACATTCTCATTTATGATAGCGCAAGGTATAGGTGTTGCTGCAACAATCAGAGTATCACATCAATTTGGAGATAAACGATTTGAAGATGCACGTAAAGCAGGATTTGCATCTATGCACTTAAGTGTTGCACTTATGGGTACTGCAGGTATATTCTATATACTCACAAGGCACCAATTGCCTTTATTATTTACTTCTGATGTGCAAGTAGCTGCAATAGCATCCACATTATTAATAATCTCAGCCGGATTCCAGATTTTTGATGCAATCCAGCTTGCAGGAGTAGCCTCTCTAAGAGCATTAAAAGATGTAAAAGTTCCTTTACTATACTCAGTTCTATCATACTACTTTGTATGTTTACCACTGGGATATTTTATCGGGCACACACTTAACCTAGGCCCAATTGGAGTTTGGGTAGGTTTAATGCTAGGTTTACTATTCGCTTCTATCTTATTCACTTATCGTTTTAATAAGATTACAAAAGATTATTTACTTGGAATAAAGAAATAAAATGCTCAATAATAAAGAGATAGAATTTATAATTTCAAACAAGAATATTGACACATCCAAATTACTATTAAGCAATAAGGATAGCAGTATAAATATCTCTTTATGTGTAAAGTGTATTGAAGCAAGAAAAAAACTAGAGAAAAAAGTTCCACTTTGGTACGGATGCAATTCTTTATGCTATCCCCTATCTCTTTCGATAGAGCAGTGTAGCTCACAAGCTACTGCAATATATAAAAAAGAGATTGCACAGAGGCTATCTCAGGAGCTGAATACAAATAATTTTGTGATTGCGGATATGACGGCAGGAATGGGTATCGACTCATACTTCTTATCCCAAGCTGCCTCTAAACATATTTATATCGAACGAAATATGGAGCTGTGCAAAGCTGCCGAATATAATTTCAAACAACTTAAAGCGGAAAATATAAAGGTTATAAACCAAGAGACTTTGCCAAATAATACAGAACTTTTCTCTATGCTCAAAGATGAAAATTTATCACTAATTTACATAGACCCGGCAAGAAGAGATAAGAGTAACGGAAAGGTTGTATCTATTAAAGATTATGAACCAAACATTTTGGAACTTAATGATATATTTTTCTCTTTAGCAGAATATATACTAGTAAAAGTTTCTCCCATGGAGGACATCAAACTAAATCTATCACTATTGCCCCAAACAAAAGAGATACACGTGATCTCACATAATAATGAGTGCAAAGAGCTGCTATTCTTATTAAAGAAAGGCTATATTTCAGATGGAGATCCTATAATCAAAACTATAAATATCGGTAAGGAAAACTCTTCATCTAGGCTTGATTTCAGATTATCACAAGAGCAAAAAGCTCAATCCATATTTGCCTCACAAATAGATAATTATATATATGAACCTAACAAGGCAATATTAAAAAGTGGTGCATACAAATTGATAGGAGAAATATATAACTTAAAGAAATTAGCAATAAGTACACATCTATATACCTCAACAAAGCTGAACCCATTATTTCCCGGTAAAATT
>CAZYQA010000128.1:0-6614 GCA_964649555.1 uncultured Muribaculaceae bacterium | reverse complement strand
AAAAAATATGGCTGTTCAGGAATAAACTTGAACAGCCATTGTTTTTATAAACTATTAAAAGATTATTTATTCTCCTCTAAGAATTTATTATATTTCTCATAAGCTTTAAGATACTCATCTTTTTTATCTCTGAAACGGAAATAAATTTGTTTCAAGTACTCAGCACAACCAATTTGAAGATCTTTTTCTGTAGTAATAGAGAAAGCTTTTTCAAAAGGAATAATTGCATCCTCTAAAGCTTGTTCCATTTGAGCATTAAGCTCAGCGAATTTAGCATCATCAGCTTCAGCTTGAGCTTTAGTTTGAAGATCGATAGCTTTGCTATAATATGCATCACCTTCACTAAATGGAGCAAAGAAGTAATTAGGATCTACCTGAGCAGATTTTTGGAACGAAACGATAGCCTCATCAAATCTGTTCAATTTTTTATAAACATTACCCTCAGCATAGAATAAACTTGCATTAGTAGGCTCATTAGCTTGAGCAACTTTCAAGAACTCTAATACTTTCTCAGGATTATCATTAGACTCTAAATAAACATTAATTAAAGAAACTAAGATACCTTGATTAGCAGGATATTTAGCAAAACCGTTAGCTAAAATATCTTTAGCCTTAGTAGTATCACCACTATTCTTATAAGCCTCAGCTAAAGTTGAATAAACATCACCGTTTTGAACATAATCAATAGCAATACAATTCTCTAATAATTTGATAGCTCTTGCATTTTCGCCAGACATAGCAGCAGTAATAGCAGCATAATAAGCCATAGTACTATCAACTAATCCTATTGCAGGGTTAGCAGCAACTTGTGCAGCTTTTTCGAAATCAATAGAAGCTTCAGCATATTTTCCAATAGAATAAGCTGATAAACCTTCATTTTGATATTTTTGTTGCAAAAGTTTCAAAGACTCAGTAATAGATTTACCTGCATTCCCTTTAGCATCAAGCTCTTGAGCTTTTTGGAAAGATTGATATGATAAAGCTAACATATCCTCATTCAAAGCAGGAACTTTTACTGTCCATGCAGTCAATACACCATTTTGATCATAATAAAGAGTTTTATCTTCATAAGTATCAAGGATATATGTAACACCATTAATCTCCTCTTGAGTAGAAGATAAAATCGGTTGATCTTTCAAAATCATTTTAACCTCTGTTTGAGAAGCTCCCGGCCATATACCTCTAATAGGGGCATCAAATGCCTCCATGTAAGTAGTACCCAACTTCACCCAAGATTGAGGAGAAGTAGCTTTCTTAGGATTCTCTACCTCTGCTTTAGCTTTATCAACTGCTTTAACAGCATCTTGTGAAGCTTTTGATTGTGCATTCATTTGCATTGCTGAAAGCAACACAACTAATGAGATTACTAATTTTTTCATACTTTTTAATTGATTTTTAATTTTCAATCTATTTTATTTATTTATTCTAAATCGTTTGTACTTTCAACAGGTTTATCCTCACTCTTGTTCACTACGCAAACAGCAGCAATACTATCTCCCTCCCTGATATTAATTAGTCTTACACCTTGAGTAGCTCTTCCGGCAACACGAATGTCTGAAACAGCCATTCTTATAGTGATTCCAGATTTATTAATAATCATCAAATCATTATCCTCACTTACATATTTAAGTGCAATAAGATTTCCTGTTTTTTCGGTTATATTAAGAGTTTTAACACCTTTACCACCTCTATTGGTTAATCTGTAATCATCCAAATCAGATTTTTTACCATAACCATTCTCACTCACAACCAAAATAGTCTTAGAAGAAGACTCGGCATCAGTAGGATCTACACATATCATACCAACTACTTCATCATTTTCCTCAATATTAATACCTCTCACTCCGGCACCCGTTCTACCAATAGCTCTGGCATCAGCTTCATTAAATCTCACACACTTGCCGTCGCGTCCGGCAATTAAGATTTGGCACTCTCCATTTGTCAAAATAGCCTCTAATAATTCGTCTCCCTCTCTAATAGTAATGGCATTCACACCATTTACCCTTGGGCGAGAATAAGCTTCAAGAGAAGTTTTCTTCACAGTACCACGTTTAGTCCCCAGAACTATATAATTATTATTTATATACTCCTCATTATTCAAAGACTTCACATTGATATATGCACAAACCTTATCTTCAGGCTCAATATTAATAACATTTTGGATAGCTCTACCTTTAGATGCTTTAGCACCCTCAGGAATCTGATAAACTTTAAGCCAGAAACATTTACCATTCTTAGTAAAGAATAGCATAGTACTATGCATATTAGCAACATAAATATGCTCAATAAAATCTTCATCACGAGTAGTACTACCTTTAGCACCTACTCCACCCCTATTTTGTAATCTATACTCAGCAAGAGGAGTTCTTTTAATATATCCCAAGTGAGAAATAGTAATCACAACATCTTCATCCGGATAGAAATCCTCAGGATTAAACTCATCCTCAGAAGGCTCAATAGCAGATCTTCTTACATCACCATATTTGCCTTTCAAATAAGCCAACTCATCTTTAATGATTCCCATTTGTAACTCTTCGCTCGCCAATACCTCTTTCAAATGAGCAATCAATTTCATCAACTCATCATATTCAGCCTGCAATTTATCTTTCTCCAAGCCTGTAAGCTGGCGAAGACGCATCTCCACAATAGCAGTAGATTGAGTCTCAGTAAAGCCAAATCTCTCAGACAAACTTGATTTAGCCTCATCAACAGTTTTAGAATTACGGATGATAGCAATAACCTCATCTATAAAATCCAAAGCCTTAAGCAAAGCCTCTAAAATATGAGCACGCGCCTCAGCTTTATTCAACTCAAATTGAGTTCTTCTGATAATAACATTGTGCCTGTGGCGTACAAAATACTTGATCATTTGTTTTAGATTCAACAATCTAGGTTTGCCATCCACCAATGCAATATTATTTACAGAGAAACTAGATTGCAATGCTGTATATTTAAATAGCATATTTAAAACAACATTTGCAACAGCACCCATTTTAAGCCTGATAACAATACGCATACCATTTCTATCACTCTCATCATTCACATACGCAACACCCTCAATCTTCTTATCCTCCACTAGCTCAGCGATCTTTTCAATCAATTCCTTTTTATTAACCATATAAGGAATCTCTTTTACAACAATCGTTTCACGGCCATTATCATTCACCTCGATATCTGTTTTTGCTCTCACAACAACACGTCCGCGGCCTGTCTCAAAAGCATCCTTAATACCTTGAATACCTTGAATAATACCACCTGTAGGGAAATCAGGGCCTGATATATGCTGCATAAGCTCATCAGTTGTAATCTCATGATTATCGATATATGCAGTGATAGCATCACAACACTCATTAAGATTGTGAGGAGGCATATTAGTAGCCATACCTACAGCAATACCTGATGCACCGTTCAACAATAATAAAGGGGCTTTTGCAGGCAAAACCGTTGGCTCTTCAAGAGTATCGTCAAAGTTATTTCTAAAATCAACAGTATCTTTATCAAGATCCATAAGCACCTCTTCTGCCAAAGGATTGAATCTGGCCTCGGTATAACGCATAGCCGCAGCAGAATCACCATCAATAGATCCAAAGTTACCCTGCCCTTTTACTAACATATATCTTAAGCTCCATTCCTGAGCCATTCTAACCATAGCTTCATACACGCTTGAATCTCCGTGCGGGTGATATTTACCCAAAACCTCTCCCACGATACGGGCAGATTTTTTATATTGCCCACCCGAAGTAAGACCTAACTCACTCATACCATACAACACTCTTCTATGTACAGGCTTAAGCCCGTCTCTCACATCGGGAAGAGCCCTCGAAACGATAACAGACATAGAATAATCTATGTATGCGCTCTTCATTTGGTCTTCGATATTGATCTTCTGAATCTTTCCGTGAATATCTTCTAATTCCATTCTCTTAATAATAGGTTTATCTTAAAAAATCGCATTTTTCAATGCCATAATAACGTACAAAAATAGGATTAATTTTTGGAAAAATAAAAGAGATGTTTGTTTTTTTGAGTAATTTAGCGGAAAATTTAACAGGAATATTATCAATATGCATTTACAACTCTCAAAGGAACTAAATAATATTATAACTTTTTCAAAAGAAGAAGCAATGAGGCTGGGAAATATGACAATAACCTCGGATCATCTTTTACTTGGAATAATCAGACATAGAGAAAATTCAGCATATCAAATATTAGAAGCACTGGATGCAGACATAATAGAAATTAAAAGTGGTATTGAAGGGAAACTCCGAACGATGCACAGCATTCCATACGAGATGGAAGATAAAATAAGCTTGTCAAAAGATGCAGAAAGTGCAATCAAAATAATGTTTCTTGAAGCCCGTGCGCTTAAAGAGACAAAACCAAATCCGGTACATTTATTATTAGCGATTCTAAGAGGCGATGAGAATAACTCACTCGATGAATTCAACGTATCATACGAGAGTGTAAGAAGTATTGCAAAACAAGAAATGATTGGAGAAAACAGTGAAGAAAGATACGAAAACAAAATGCCTGAACAAGATAAAAAAAATAATACCACAGAGAAAAAGAAAACAGCAAACTTACCTGTATTGGAAAGTTTTGGCTACGATCTCACAAAAGCTGCAACCGAAGGTAAATTAGACCCTGTTGTGGGGCGCGATAAAGAGATAGAGAGGCTGGCACAAATATTAGGCAGAAGAAAGAAAAACAACCCTGTACTAATTGGAGAGCCGGGAGTAGGTAAATCTGCTATTGCAGAGGGTTTAGCTATAAGAATAGCCGACAAAAAAGTATCAAGAGCGCTACAAAATAAGAAAATCATATCATTGGATGTAGGCTCATTAGTGGCCGGAACAAAATATAGAGGGCAATTTGAAGAGAGAGTAAAAGCGATCTTAAACGAAATAAACCTCAACCCCGACATTATACTTTTTATAGATGAAATGCACACTTTGGTGGGAGCAGGTGGCTCAGCAGGTTCGCTGGATGCTGCCAATATGCTGAAACCGCCATTGTCGCGTGGAGAAATACAATGTATAGGAGCAACCACACTCGATGAATACAGGCAATTCATAGAAAAAGATGGGGCACTCGAGAGAAGATTCCAGAAAATAACAATAGAGCCCACAACATTTGATGAAACCTTAAATATCTTGGAAAACATCAAGCATAAATATGAAGCTCATCACAATGTAATATATACCCCGGAGGCATTAAACGCATGTGTATCACTAAGTGAAAGATATATATCCGACAGGTGCTTACCGGATAAAGCCATCGATATAATGGACGAGGCCGGAAGCCGCGTACACATAAATAATATTAAAACCTCAAAAAAGATACTTAATCTTGAAGAGGCAATAAAGCAACTATCAATAAAAAAAGAACAAGCTGTAGCAGAGCCCGATTTTGAAAAAGCAGCCATGTTCAGAGATCTGGAAAAATACAAAAGAGAAGAGCTGGAAAAAGAGATCATAAAATGGAATAAAGCAAGGCTTGCAAAACCCAGCACAGTTGATAAAGAGAATATTGCAGAAGTAATAAGCATGTCAACAAAAATTCCTGTAAATAAAATTGCAGAGAGCGAGGGAAACAAGCTTATGCAAATGGAAAAGATACTGAAAGAGAGCATAATAGGGCAAGATGAAGCAATAACAAAGGTAGTAAAAGCTATAAGAAGAAACAGAGCAGGGCTGAAAGACCCTAATAAGCCGATAGGTACATTTTTATTTATGGGGCCAACAGGAGTTGGAAAAACACAATTAGCAAAGGAACTTGCAAAATTCTTATTCAATTCTACAGATAATATTATTCGCCTCGACATGAGCGAATTTATGGAAAAACATGCAGTAAGCAGGCTCATAGGAGCTCCTCCGGGATACGTAGGATACAACGAGGGGGGGCAATTATCCGAAAGGGTAAGACGAAAACCATACTCTGTTGTGCTTTTAGATGAAATAGAGAAAGCACACCCCGATATCTTCAATTTATTACTACAGGTACTAGATGAAGGAAGATTAACTGATAGCAACGGAAGATATATAGACTTCCGAAACACAGTACTCATACTTACATCAAACATAGGTAGCAGAGAGCTCAAAGAGAATAGTAACGGAATGGGATTTGCCAATTCAGTAAAGCGTGATACATCCACAAGAGGCAAAAGTATCGTTGAAAAAGCTGTACAAAAAGCATTCACTCCAGAATTCTTAAACAGGCTTGATGAGCAGATACACTTCAATACTCTCACCAAAGAGGATATCGAAAAAATACTTGATATAAATATAAAAGCATTACAAAAGCGATTAGATCAGATTGGCTACAAATATAAAATAACTAAAGCAATAAAAGCCAAAATTATACAAGAGGGCTACAACCCACAATATGGAGCCAGACCATTGCAACGTGCCATTCAAAAATACATTGAAGACCCAATTGCAGAGGAGATAATCCAAGGAAAATGATCGACGTCGATATGTGAATATCAAAAAAATTATATACATTTGTGCACACTTATCACCAAAGTGTGCATTTTTAATATTTAAGCTAAGATGACTTCATCCGTTTCAAAGACCAGAAAATTACTTTTAGATGTGGCTAGGCAGCTATTTGCT
>CAZYQA010000127.1:0-6637 GCA_964649555.1 uncultured Muribaculaceae bacterium | reverse complement strand
AATCTAGATCTAAAAACTTTTGAATTCATATATAATGAAAATATATATAGGATTACAAAGTATATTGCCGGTTACACAAACAATGAAGAGGATGCTAAGAATATTGCTCATGATGTTTTTATAACATTCTGGAGAAACAGGGAAAATATTGACATGAAAGGAAATATAACATCATATCTTTATGTTTCTGCAAAAAACATGTGCTTGAATTACCTTAGAAAAAAAGAGTACGCTTCCAGATTTTCATCACAAACCAAACAAAGTAAAATTGAGTATCTAAACAGAGTGGCTCTCGAATCACAAGACTCTCTAAATATTTATGAGAGTGAAGTTGAGAAGATTATTTATGAAGGGATAAACCGGATGAAGCCTAAAGTGAGAAAGACATTTATAATGAGCAGAATGAAAGGGCTTAAAAACAAAGAGATTGCAAAGAGTGAGGGAATAGCGGAAAGCACAGTAGAAGCTAGAATATCTTCGGCCCTTTTAGTAATGAAAAAGCTCCTTAAAGATTACCTATAAACAAAACGAAAACTTTCATCAAGAATGAACAAACAACTTTTAATTAGATTTTTCAATAAGGAGGATACCGAAAAGGAGATTGATCAGATAATTGAATGGGTAGATAAGAGTGAGGCAAACAGAAAGTACTTTGCCGAGCTTAAAGCTATTTATGAAGCTTCTAAGTTTGATAATAATAGCTCTAATAATAATATTACACCCAAACGCATTTCATTTTGGAAGAAATCTTTTATAAAATACACTTCAGTTGCTGCAGTATTTGCAATTGCATTTTTTCTTGGATTATCATTAAATAGCTCAAAGAGGGATAATACTAATATCCAATTACTGGATTATAATATTACAGGGGTAGAGCATTTATCTTTTTATACCGAGAAAGGTGTTAAGGGGTTTATTATTCTACCGGATAGCTCTAAGGTTTGGCTTAATTCCGATACAAAAATAACTTTCCCCCAATCTTTTTATGGGAATACCAGAAATGTAAAATTGGAAGGTGAAGCATATTTTGAAGTAAGAAAAGACTCTTTGCACCCGATGATTGTTGAGACTCAAAGAAACTTTAATGTAAAGGTTTTAGGTACCTCTTTTAATCTAAAGTGCTACCCAAATGATTCTAAGGCTGAGGCTACACTTTATAGCGGACGCATTTCTATGGTAAGCTGTATCAATGATCAAGTAATGGAGGAGATCATTGAGTTGAAACCAAACCAATCTTTCATTTTTGAGCAAAAAGTAAAATTCCCCAAATTAATTACTAACAATAAACCTGACGACTTGAAGGCATGGAAAGAGGGTTCTCTCATTTTTAAGGATACACCTATGGACGAGGTGTTTAAGATTCTTGAAAGATGGCATGGGACAAATTTTGTTGTAAACAATCCTAATATCTATAATTATAAATTGTCTGCTCACTTCTCTTCTGAATCAATTATTCAGATTATGGAAATTATTGATATGATTATGAATGTTGATTATAAATACGATAATAATTGTGTGACTATTTACTAACTAAGTAATTATTTAGAATTTATCGCTTCCACAGGGTTTAGGTTTGATGCGCTCCATGCCGGAACCACACCTGCTATTATACCTATAATACAAGCTATCCCAAAACCGCTTAATATATTAATTATTGTGAGAGAGGCTTTTACCTCTCCACTCATATTTACAATTGAGACTAGTATTGCTACAAGAAGAACTCCGATAAATCCTCCTGCTAATGCAAGGAAAGCGGATTCTACCAGAAACTGAATGAGTATTACATATTTTTTTGCCCCAAGTGCTTTTTGTATACCTATCATATTTGTTCGCTCTTTTACAGATACAAACATGATATTAGCTATCCCAAAGCCACCAATCAATAGCGAAAACCCGGCTATTACCCATCCTATCATACTTAGTACCGAAAATGTTGCTTGTACCATATTATATACAAAACTCATTGTCCCAATTGAGAAATTATCTTTATCTGTTGGTTTTAGCCTTCTTGCTCCTCTTGTGAGTAGCTTTATTTCAGTTATAAATTCATCTTGACTAACTTCCGGTTTAGGCTTTGCCATTATCTGATTATCTGCAAAAAGAGGATTTACAATATATTTCCCAAAGCCCAATGGAATTACAACAGCCTCATCAGACCTGAAAATCTGCACTATACTCTCTCCGCATTTTTCAAAAACACCTATCACGGTTACAGTAAAATTTGAGACCTTTATTGTTTGCCCTATGGGGCTTTCACCGTTTGGAAATAGCTTTTGTGCAACTTCATAGCCCACTACCGCTACCGGAACTCCGTGTTTATCCTCTTCTTGGCTAAAAAACCGCCCCTCTTCCAGCGATATTTTAACTATCTTCTCAAATTCACTTGAAACACACCCTAGAGTTGTGCCACCTACAGAGTTTCTCCCCTTTTTTGCTGTTGTATTTACAAAGATTGTGAATGTGATTGCATCTGCCAATTTAGAGTTCTCTTTTAGAAACTTATATTCATTGTAAGTAGATGAGGGCCTTTTTCGGTAATCCCACCATTTATATTCGGAATCTCCCTCCTCAGGCCCCATTGGCCATTTCGATATTTGAATTACATCTCCTGAGATTGTATCCAAACCTTCCCTAACATTTTTATCCAACGCATCTATGGCAGTAAAAATTGCTACAATACAAAATATACCTATACTTACTCCCAACAATGAGAGTAATGTTCTGAATTTATCCCCTTTGAGCTGAGAAAAAGCAAATGCAATACTTTCATTAATGAGTTTTGCAACCATTATTGCTTTTCCATAAAAACTTTTTCTGCGTTCCATAGTTTATAAAGTTATAACCCAATTTGCTTTTTAAGTGCCCTGATTGCATCAAAGGCATCTAAAGGTGACATTGAGTTTATATCCATTGCTTTTAGCTTCTCTTTGATATCCATCAACAGAGGATCATCCAACTGATAGAATGAGAGCTGAAGATTATCTTCCGGTACTCCTTTCTTTTTCTTGTTGTTTTTTTTGTCGGTGTTTTTACTACTCTCTAATTTTGCGAGTGTTTTTTCGGCTGAATCAATCACCCATTGCGGCATTCCCGCCATTCTTGCTACGTGGATACCAAAGCTGTGCTCCACTCCGCCCGGTACTAGCTTTCTTAAGAAGATAACTTTGTTCCCCACCTCTTTGATTGAAATATGATAATTTCTCACTCTTGGATATATCTGCTCCAACTCATTAAGCTCATGGTAGTGCGTGGCAAATAATGTTTTTGCCTTTTTAGAATTTTGATGAATATACTCAACTATTGCCCAAGCAATTGACATTCCATCAAAAGTGCTTGTACCTCGCCCTATCTCATCAAGCAGGATTAATGACCTCTCCGAGAGATTGTGCAAAATTGTGGCGGTCTCTGTCATCTCTACCATAAAAGTGGATTCCCCTTTCGATATATTATCGGATGCCCCCACTCTGGTAAATATTTTATCCGTTACCGGGATTAATGCTTTTTTCGCAGGCACAAATGATCCTATCTGAGCCAGTAAAACTATAAGCGCAGTTTGTCTTAAAAGAGCACTTTTTCCCGACATATTTGGCCCCGTAAGAATAATCACCTGCTGTGAATTATTATCTAGGAATAGATCATTTGCAATGTATTGTTCTCCATGCCCCATCAATGTCTCTATCACAGGGTGCCTCCCCTCTTTTATCTCCATCACAGCCCCATCATCCATTTGGGGTTTGCAGTATTTATTTTTTATTGCCAGCTCTGCAAAGCCTGCAAAGCAATCTATATTTGCTATTATATTACAGTTCTTTTGTATGCTTGGGATCTCTTTTTGTATTGCAAGCACCAACTCAGAGTATATTTTCTGCTCCAATTGCAGGATTTTGTCCTCCGCCCCTAATATTTTCTCTTCATACTCTTTCAGTTCGGGAGTGATATATCTTTCTGCATTTACAAGTGTCTGTTTACGTATCCACTCTTGGGGCACTTTATCCTTATGGGTATTTCTCACTTCCAGATAGTAACCGAAAACATTGTTATAGCTTATCTTCAAAGATGGGATTCCTGTTCTCTCGCTCTCTTGATGCTGCAACTTCATAAGATAATCTTTCCCATGGCGCGCAATCTCTCTCAGGCTATCCAGTTCACTGTTCACCCCATCTGCTATCACATCACCTTTTCCTATTGCGGCCGCAGGATCTGGCGACATCATGGTATTTATCTTTTCTAATAATTCATCTAAGAATATGAGCTTTCCATTAAGGTTCTTCTCTATCTCCTTCGAAAGGTTTGATATTGGTGCTATCTGCTCCAAACCTCTCTTTAGCATCATTATCTCTCTTGGCAGAATCTTCCCTGCTGCAGCTTTTGCAGTAATCCTTTCCAAATCTCCCACATTTGAAAGGTGCTCAGATATTGTCTGGCATATATCGGCATTTTTTACAAAATATTCTACGCAGTTATGTCTGTTATTTATTCTATCTATATCTTTTAGAGGCATTGCAAGCCAGCTCCTTAGCATCCTGGCTCCTAATGGTGATGAGCATCTGTCTATCACATCCAGTAGCGACACCCCATCTTTCCCTGCAGTAGAGTTGAAGATCTCTAAGTTTCTGAATGTAAATCTATCCATCCAAACAAATTCCCCTTCATCAATCCTCCCCAATGAGCATATTTGTGCTACCCCGTTATTATGGTTCTGCTCCAGATAATATAATATTGCTCCGGCAGAGGTAAGTCCTAAAGGGAAATCCTCAACGCCAAACCCTTTTAATGAATCGGTATTGAAGTGCTTTTTTATTTTTTCTTTGCAGCTATCTTCTACAAAAGCCCACTCATCCATACATGATATATAGTAAGCATCCCCAAACCTCTCCTTAAACCCTTGCTGATACCCTTTTTGCAAAAGCACCTCTTTGGGCTTGAAGTTGGATAGCAGCAGATCTATATAATCCAAACTCCCCTGGGCAACCTTAAATGTTCCTGTTGATATATCCAGGAATGCAATTCCCCCTTTATCTCTAAAGAATGTTACCGAGCATAGAAAGTTATTCTCTTTTTGATCCAGTATCTGATCATTATATGCAACTCCCGGAGTCACAAGCTCTGTGACACCTCTTTTTACAATCTTCTTTGTGAGCTTTGGATCTTCCAGCTGATCACACACCGCCACTTTGTATCCATTCTTTACCAATTTAGGTAGATATGTCTCAATTGAGTGGTGTGGAAAGCCTGCAAGTTCTACATAAGTACCCGAGCCGTTTGCTCTTTTTGTAAGCACTATTCCAAGCACCTTACTCGCTATTATGGCATCTTCTCCAAATGTTTCATAAAAGTCTCCCACCCTGAACAATAGTAATGCGTCGGGGTGCTTCCCCTTTACTTCAAAGTATTGTTTCATTAGGGGGGTTTCTGTTATCTTTTTTTTCTCGCTCATAGCATACAAAAGTAACAAAAATCGGGATTAGTTACATAAATTATTAAATTTGCAATTGAATAAAAACCTTAAACATTAAAAAATTACAGTTATGAATTTTACCTCCACTTCAAAAGTTTTGATTTGCATCTTGAGTGCAATCTTTTTATTTACCTCTTGTTGCGCTTCTGGCGATAAAACAGGAAAACTGAATAAAGATATTGAGCAGATTATGAAGCAGTATGATGCCGTGGGACTTGCTGTAGTTGCTGTCAAGGGGAATGAGGTAATATATAACGAATCTTTTGGATATAATGATTTAGATAAGAAAGCGGAGTTGAAAAATGGTGAGATATTCCGAATTGCATCAATTTCCAAGTCTTTTACCGCTACCGGAATCTTGCAAATGGTGGAGCAAGGTAAGATTAAACTGGAAGGTGATGTTTCCGATTATGTTGGATTCCCTGTCAGAAATCCTAAGTATCCGAATATTCCTATTACTGTGAGAATGTTACTATCTCACACTTCGAGTTTAAATGATTCTGAGGGTTACTTTTCTTTAAATACCATCAACCCCGATTCTTCTAAAACCTATGCAAGTGCATATAATGATTATGAGCCGGGCACAAAATATGAATATTGTAACCTGGGCTTCAATACTTTAGGTACAATATTAGAAAAAGCTAGTGGCGAAAGATTTGATAAATATATTGCTGATAATATCTTGAAGCCAATGGGATTAAATGCAAGCTTTAATGTGAATGATTTAGACTCCAATTTATTTGTAAATATCTACGAATATCAAAAAGATTCTTCGTTCTCTGTTCAACCTGCGGCTTATGCAAACAGAAAGGAACAAATAGCAAATTATAAATTTGGAGAAAGCACCCCGATATTTTCCCCTACAGGTGGCATGAAAATCTCTGCACAAGACCTTGCTAAAGTGATGCAAATGCACATGAATCTGGGTAAATATGATTCATTACAAATAATAGACACACATAGCTCTCAAATGATGCAAACAAAGATGGCTAATCCTACAGATGAAGGGGATGCCTACGGATTTGCTATCAGAATTTCTGATCAATTGATTCCGGGAAAAACTATGATCGGGCACACCGGAAGCGCATATGGTGTTTTCACCTCAATGTTTTGGGATAGCGAACGCAATTTCGGCATCATCACAATGACCAACGGTTGCAGACCCGACAGAAAAAACAA
>CAZYQA010000126.1:0-6642 GCA_964649555.1 uncultured Muribaculaceae bacterium | reverse complement strand
GCATGTATTGGTGCTGTAGTTTCAAAACCGATAGCAAAAATGATTATCTCTTTTGTAGGGTTCTCTTTCGCAATTTGTAGTGCTTCAAGTGGAGAATACATAATTCTGATATCTCCACCTTTGGATTTTGCTGTAAGCAGGTCATCATAATTACCTCTTACCCGAAGCATATCTCCAAAGGATAGGATTATATTGTTTTTATTTTCCGAGAGTTTGATTGCTTGATTTATTGTTGTCTCAGGAGTGACACATACAGGGCATCCGGGGCCATGGATTAATGTTATCTCTTTGGGTAACATCTCTTCAATCCCATATTTAGCTATAGCGTATGTTTGCCCTCCGCAAATTTCCATTATTCGCCAAGGTTTTGTCGTAATTTCTCTTATAGCTTCAATAAGTTGTTTCCCCTTTTTAGGATCCCTATATATATTTTTATCGTACATCCTTGGTTAATTTGAGTGCTTCGAGGGTTAGTTTTGCTTCTTGCTCATCAATTACACCTATAGCTATACCTGCGTGTGTGAGGATATAATCCCCCTCTTGCGCATCCACCCATGCTATACAAATCTCTTTCTCAATACCTTCGAATTGGGTAAGTGCATATTTTACCGGCATATCTGGATTGGTAATTTTTAATATTTTACCGGGAATTGCTAAACACATATAATTAATTAATTTATTTCTCTTTAATGAACAACTTTGTGTAAAGATTGTTCATCTAAGTAAACCAATTAATCAACTATTCGGTTATATGCAAAAGGGATATAAAATACATATTAAAGGATTGGTGCAGGGGGTGGGGTTCAGGCCTTTTATCTATAATCTTGCTTGTGATATGAAATTAACCGGATATGTTGATAACTCTACAGAAGGAGTTGATATTCATCTTAATTGTAATAAAAATAAGCTGGATGAATTTATATCTGATATTTATACCAAAAAACCACAGGTAGCAATTATTGAAAGTATGGATGTGAAAGAGTGTGATATTTCCCATACTGATAGATTTGAGATTATGCCGAGTGTATATATTGATGGAGATATTACAAGGATAAGTGCAGATATAGCAGTGTGTGATAAGTGTTTGGAAGATTTTAATTCTCAGTATAATAGGATTAATTATCCACTTGTGAATTGTACAAATTGCGGCCCTAGATTTTCAATTATTAAATCAATACCTTATGATAGAGAAAATACCACAATGGAGGTATTTGAAATGTGTAACGAATGTGGGTACGAGTATGAAAATCCTGTGGACAGGAGGTTTCATACGCAGCCTGTATCATGTAATAATTGTGGCCCAAGATATAGCTCGGGATTAGAAAATGAATATTTAACGATAGTTCAAAATGCAGTCGCGACATTGCAAGCCGGAGGTATTTTAGCTATGAAAGGGGTAGGAGGGTATGTATGGATTGCAGACGCACTAAACACAAATGCTGTTGAGAAGCTACGCGGCATAAAACATAGGTATGTAAAGCCCTTTGCTATAATGTGTGCTGATAATAACTGGATAAGAGAATATGTAAATATTGATCAAACAGAATATTCTGCTCTTATATCTTGGAGAAGACCAATAGTAATATTGCGAGAAAAAGAGAAACTCAATAGAGCATTAAATGGTAATTTAACAACTTTGGGAGTGATGTTTCCTTATCTCCCCTTTCATTATGATTTGTTCAATAAGGGGGGGATGAAAGCATTAGTTGTAACAAGTGCAAATGCACCTTCTCAACCTATGGTAATAGATAATGACCAAGCACATCAATTCGTATTGAATCACTCTGATTATTTTATTGAACATAATAGAGAAATTCACAATAGAGTGGATGATTCTGTGGTAAGAGTAGTTAATAATGATATTCAAATATTAAGAAGAGCTAGAGGGTATGTGCCTGAGCCATTGATAAATATTGATAATGTGGAAGGTGGTATAGCATTTGGTGCTCACATCACATCTGCTTTTGCGATAGGTAGGAATAATCAAATATTGCTAAGCCAATATATTGGAGAGTTGGAAAATATTGATGCTCAGCTGAGTTTTGAGCAGGCACTTATAAGATTCACGCATTTATTTAATTTTACTCCTCGATATGTTGTTGCAGACTCGCATCCTGAATATTTCTCCACTAAGCTAGCTGAAAAGTATGCAGCAGACAATAATTTGCCAATTTATAAAATTCAGCATCATCATGCACATGCTGTGGCTGTAATGGCAGAACATAAAATAACTGATCAGGTGATTGCTATTTGCTTAGATGGGGCAGGGTTGGGCACAGACGGTATGAGTTGGGGAGGCGAGATATTAAAATGTAGCAGAACCGATTTTAATCGATTAGATCACCTTTCTTATGCTCCTCTTCCGGGGGCAGATGCTGCATCAAAAGAGTGTTGGCGTATGGCAATAGCCTATTTGAAAGGGGTATATAATGAGGATATTTATAATATCTTACCTAGATTAAATTTATCAAATAATATATCTGATAGCAAGATCGATCAGATATTATCGTTGATGCAAAGCCCGCTGCAAAAGCAATTTACATCATCTGTAGGTAGATTGTTTGATGGTGTGGCTGCTATTTTAGGAATTTGTTATGAAAACACATTTCAATCAGAGGGGGCAATACTTTTGGAGCATAAAGCATTAAGTTATGCAGAGAATAATGAGGAAGTTGAGCATTACCCTATTAATATGAATAATTTCCATTATAAAGATTTAGTGAAAGGTATTGTAGAAGATCTGCTTCGAGGAGAAACAATAGAAAAGATAGCCTATAAATTTCATAAATCTTTATCATGTCTGATTTCAACTATTGCTGCAAATCATGCTCTAAACCATAATATCAGTAAGATTGTTTTATGTGGTGGAGTATTTCAGAATAAACTGCTCTCTGAGATGATTATAAAAGAGATACGAAATAATAGCTTAGAAGTTTATTATTCAAATATGTTTCCAAATAATGATGGTGCTTTGGCAGTGGGGCAACTTGCTGCAGTGGCATCACTAAATAAACTAAAAGATTATGCATGAATTATCACTAGCAATGAGTATTGCTGATATTGCTCGTAAAACAGCAATTAAGGAGGAGGCTGTAAATATCAGAGAAATAGAGATAGAAGTGGGGGAGTGGGCAGGAGTTGATACAAGTGCATTGAAATTTTCGCTTGAGGCAACAATTGCTAAAAATGAGTTATTTAAGGATTGTAATATTTCAATAATAAAATTGAAAAATACTAAAAAATTTGCGGTCAAGTCTATATTAATCGATTAAAATATAATATTATGTGCAAAGATAACGAATCAAGAAAAATTGAAATTGAAGAGGATGTTTTGGGGCAAAATAAATTGCAGGCAGAAAGAAACAGAGGATGGTTTGAGGCTAAAGATATTAAATGTATCAATATTGTAAGTTCCCCCGGATCGGGTAAGACTACAATTTTAGAACAGACAATAAAACGATTAAAGCACCTGAATAATATCTGTGTAATAGAGGGGGATCAACATACTTCTAATGATGCTGACAGGATCAAAGCAACCGGAGTAAATGCCTTGCAGATAAATACTGAAAATGGGTGCCACTTGGATGCTTTTATGATAAAAGAGGCTGTGGGGAAAATGTGTATTCCGCAAGGGGCAATATTATTTATAGAGAATGTAGGAAATTTGGTTTGCCCGGCGATGTTTGACTTGGGGGAAAAATTAAGAGTTGTTGTAATCAGCATTACTGAGGGGGATGATAAGCCTTTGAAGTATCCTTATATGTTTGAAAGCTCAGATATTTGCATTATTAACAAAGCAGATCTTTTACCATATCTCAAAAGTGATATTGAGCTGATAAAAAGAAATGCTCTTAAAATCAATCCTAAGTTGAAATTTTTCGTGTTATCAGCTACCTCAGGTGAGGGTATGGAAGAGTGGGTTGATTTTATCAAAGTCTGAGTTGCAGATAATTTTCAATCCGTCACACTCCAGAGTTTCGGCGTGCAAAAACAACCTCCTATCTCCTTTTCCATAGAGGTTGTCCCCAAGGATAGGGATTCCTAATCCGTCTATATGAGCACAATGTACTCTTAGTTGATGTGTTCTGCCTGTTGTAGGGAATAGCCTTACCAAAGTATAGTTTCCTATATGTTTTAATACTTCAAAGCGGGTTATGGCGGGTTTTCCCGATTCATAATCTGCTTTTTGATATGGTCTGTTAATATAATCTGCCGAGAGAGGAATATTAATCTCTCCCGATTCAATTTTTAATATACCATCGAGAATGGCCAAATAGCTTTTTTTAGCCTCTCTATTTGAGAATTTAATCTGCATTTGGCTTTGTGCATTTTTATGCTTTGCAAACAGGATAATTCCCGAAGTGTCCATATCCAATCTATGTATAGGGAGTATTTCACATTCATTTCTTAATTTAGATTGTAACAATTCGAGTAATGAGGTTGAGCCATCTTTCCCGGGTACAGATAGTATTCCGGATGGTTTGTTTACAGCTATAATATCTTTGTTCTCAAATAAAACGGTAATTTCATTCTCTTGTAATAATAAATTATTTCTATCTTCTCCCTTATTAATAAGTGAGCTTGAATTACCTAAACCTTCCAGCATGTGGGATAATATAGGGCCGCATTTCCCTTTGCATGGGGGATAAATTTTTCCTTGAATCTTAATTTCTGTTCTAGGTGAGTTTCCCCACCAAAATTCAACAAGGGATATAGGCTCCAGATTATGTAAATATGCATATTGAAGAAGCCTTGGTGCAGCACACTCTGCTGCTCCTGCAGGTGGCGTTTTTAATGGCGTATCCTTGAAGATATCTATAAGACTCTTAGTTGCTCCAAGATAATTTAGTAGATGGAATTGATCAAATATCCAGTTCTGTAAGATTGCCGAGCGTTGCTTTCTCTCATGTTTTAGTTGAGCTATTTTAGCCTTATAAGTTGATAAACCTTCTTCCAAAGAGTTGAGCTCTGAATTTATGCTCTTCTCTAATCTCTTGTATTCGGCTTTTTGGAATTGACTCTCATTTATGATTCTTTTTAATGTGCCGTCATCTATGCCGCTGCTCCTTAAATTATCTCTCTTTATTTTCTCCTCTTTTAATTTGCTTTTAGCCTCCGATAATATTTTAGTGCTATTCTCTTGTGCAATAGCATAGTTTTTATTCAGCTTATTATAAATGGGATCTGATTCAATGCTATTTATCTGAATATTAATGGAAGTGATTTTTTTTTCCTCTTCCCTGAAATATCCGTCTGGAGAATTTAGGTCATAGATTGGAGGGGTAAAATAATCAAGATTTATATCATCTTGAATCATTCCTGAATATCCCCATAACTCACCTTGTATACCTGATTTGTTTTTTACTGTTAATACACCAAACATCTTACCCTCTTTTAAGGTGCAATCAGATAAATATTTTTTTAAATTCTCCATTCGGTACTCTGTTTTTATATTTATTCATTACTGAATAAAGGAGTCGATAAATATCTTTCTCCGGTATCGGGTAATATTACCACAATATTTTTGCCTGAATTCTCTTTTGCAAGTTTTATAGCAGCAAAAAGTGCTGCTCCCGATGATATGCCTGCTAAATAGCCTTCCTCTTTTGCTAATAGTCTGCTTGTTCGGAAGGCATCTTCATCAGATACGGATATTATTCTATCAACATAGCGTGCATCATAATTACCGGGGATAAAGCCTGCTCCAATTCCCTGTATTTTATGAGCACCCGGTGCATTCCCTTGCAAGACGGCTGATCTTTCAGGCTCAACTCCCACACTTATAATTTGAGGTTTATGCTCTTTTAGTGCTTTTGATGTGCCAATTAATGTTCCGGCAGTGCCGACTGATGCAACAAAATAATCAATATCCCCATCCATATCTTTCCAAATCTCCTGAGCAGTTCCTTTTGAATGTGCATAGGGGTTGGCAGGATTGCAAAATTGTTGCAATATTATTGAGTTTGGAATGCTACTTTGTAGCTTCTCAGCCTCTTCGATTGCCCCTTTCATCCCGGTTGCTCCACTGGTGAGAATAAGCTCGGCACCCAATGCCTTTAGCATATTTCTCCTCTCAATACTCATAGTTTCAGGCATTGTAAGAATAAGTTTATACCCTTTTAATGATGCTACCCAAGCTAATCCTATCCCTGTATTCCCACTTGTGGGCTCAATAATTATGCTACCTTGTTTTAATAGGCCATCTTTTTCAGCTTGCTCAATCATAGCAAGTGCAGCTCTATCTTTTACACTCCCTCCCGGATTGAAGGATTCCAGCTTGGCAATGATATTTGAGCTTAACTCCAATCTCCTTTTTATATTATTCAACTCAAGCAGTGGAGTATTTCCAATTAAATCTATTAAACTTTTATATGTCCCTTTCATAATCATTCTCCTCCATATTATTATAATCTTTTATTAAGGCTCTTTTCTGTATAATTTTTGAGTGTGGGGGTACAGATACTGTAAGCCAGATATTTCCCCCTACAACACTATTATTTCCTATAGTTACTCTCCCCAATATTGTTGAATTTGAGTAAACAGTAACATAATCTTCCAAAATAGGATGCCTAGGTAAATTGATAGGATTTCCATTTGAATCGTAAGTGAAGTTTTTAGCCCCTAATGTTACCCCTTGATAGA
>CAZYQA010000125.1:0-6667 GCA_964649555.1 uncultured Muribaculaceae bacterium | reverse complement strand
CTCTATTAGAATTATATCATGGATTTTTGTCTCTACTCAGGTAAAATGATTAAAGCGTAATCACTCCAGTTTGTAGCGTTTTTATATGAACTTACGCTCTCTGCAGGTACATAAATTTTCATATCGTTATGGTTATATTTAAATACGGCAATATCTAAAGCCGGAGGTGTATTCGATTTGCAGTGTACTGATAGTAGTGATGTACAATTATAGAAAGCCCATCCTCCAATTGTTTTTAAATTAATCGGAAGAGTTACACTATTCAACGCAGAGCAGCCCTTAAAAGCATTATTAGAGATGATTGTTACGCTATTTGGTATAGTGATAGATGATATTGAAGAGCAATTAGAAAATGCGTCTTGACCAATAGTTGTTACTTTGTCGGGAATAGTTATTGATGTTAAAGCGTTACACCCGGAAAAAGTTCCCCAACTAATAGTTGTTATATCTTTAGGTAATGATATAGATGTTAAAGCATAGCAGTTTTGGAACGCTCCGGTTCCGATAGTGGTTACGCCTATAGGAATATTTACAGATTTTAATTTTTGACACTCATTAAATGCCATGTTACCTATTGTTGTTACATTTTCAGGTATAATTATAGAAGCTAACCTGAAGCATTTACTAAATGTGCCTGCATTAATGGTTGTTAATCCTTTAGGAATAGTGATTGATGTTAATGAGGCACATCCGCTGAATGCAGAAGCACCAATGGATATTATATCATCATGCAGAATAACTGATGTCAGGGCTATACAATTCTCAAAAGCTCCTCCTTCAATTTTTATGACACTATTTGGAATAGTGATTGCGCTTAAATCAGAGCAGTTTTTAAAAGTATTGAGACCTATTTTTGTTATAGTGCCGTTGAAAGTTATTTTGCCTATACCATCATTATATGTGTTATCTATAATCTCTGTATCAAAACCATCTTTAGAATAGGTTTCAATAAGTTTACCACTAGATGATGTATATAATATTTCCGATATCATATCTTGTTTTAAGATCAGTGTGTCACTTATACTAGATGATTTTCCTTTAAATATAATTTTACCTTCACGTTTGTTGCTTGTAGTATTAGGTTTTGCATTAAATGTTATAATATTGGATTCTAATGCTTTACTTTGTGTTTGAGATAGCCACTCATTGCCGTCTTTTATTATAATATCATATTCAATATTTCTTTTAATCTCAACATTAAAAGCCTCACCAATGGCTGGAACTTCAATATTTTTGTTAGTTAAAATTATTGCATCTTTTTGTTTTTGGATTACTTCAAATTGCTTTGCAGCAGAGCCTGCATTAATTTTTACACAAGCAATTCGCTCTTGGTAAGATTCATTTTGTTTCGCAACAGACACAGTAAGTGTTATTTCTCCTGCCTCGCCCTTTAGAGGTGAAATTTCTAACCAATCTAATTCCGATTTTATTTTATCTATTGTAATACTCCAAGGAGTATTAGTGCTAAATTTTACTGTAGCTTTACTGCCGGCAGCATCAGAGATATTAATGCTCTCTATGGGAAGAATGATTTCAGGATTTATAGAAGGAGTCTCTTTTTTGCAACTGAGAATGCTAATAATAATGGTTGATAAAACCAACAAGGGAAATAGTTTATTCATAATTAATCTAAAATGTAAAATAAGGCACCAATTTAGAAAAAAAACGATTTTACAAATGATTATAGTATTATAAATATATCTAGATTATATATTACTTTTGTTAGTGAAATTTAAAAAAACTTAACGATGAAACTAAACTTGAAAATAATTTTAACACTTATTGTGTTGATTTCTACAGGACTTTCTCTTGTAGGGCAAAATAAAGGTAATTGGGCAATAGTACTGCACGGTGGTGCAGGCGGAAAGCTGGTTTACAATGCTGACGGCACCATAAACCCTATGAAAATGTCGGGTGAGAGTATAGATAAATATGAAAAACACCTTACAGAAGCTATAAATATAGGTAAGAAACTCTTGAAAGAGGGAAAACCTGCAATTGAAGTTGCGCAAGAAGTTGTAATATACTTAGAAGATTGCCCGATGTTTAATGCAGGATACGGAGCGGTAATGACATCTGATGGAAAGCATGAATTAGATGCGGCAATAATGGATGGAACAAATCTGCAAGCAGGGGCGGTAGCGGGTGTAAAAGATGTAAAGAATCCGATTAAACTGGCAAGAGAAGTGATGGATAACTCGCCACATGTGTTTTTGATAGGAGAAGGAGCATCTGCATTTGCAAAAGAGAGAGAGCTTGAAATTGTAGATAATTCATATTTTACAACTCCTAACAGGCTAAAGAGCTATAATAAATATAAAGTTGACAGTATACCCGGCAAACCTATGGGTACAGTAGGTTGCGTAGTGTTGGATACTTATGGAAATCTAGCTGCAGCTACATCCACAGGTGGAATGAGTGGTAAAAAATGGGGTAGAGTAGGAGATGTACCGGTGATTGGAGCAGGGACTTATGCAAATAATAAGCAGGTAGCAATCTCTGGAACAGGGCACGGAGAGGTATGGATAAGAAATGCGGTAGCTTTTGATATATATGCACTTATGGAGTATAAAAATATGACACTCGATGAAGCCGCAAAAAATGTAATATGGACAAAAGTTGATAAAACACCCGGATCATCAGGAGGTGGAGTAATATGTGTAGATAAAGATGGTAATATTTCTATGGAGTATAATACCGGAATGATGCACAGAGCATGGGCTAAATCTAACGGAGAATGGGGAGTAGGAGTCCTCAAAAACGGAGATAAAAATTATAAGGAATAAAAAAATGAGATTTAGTTTATCAAAAATAGGTTTATTACCTAAGATTATATTAGCAATCATATTAGGAATAGTATGTTCAACATTTTTCCCGGATTCAATTACGCGAGTATTTGCAACAATAAATTCTATATTCGGTAACTTTCTAGGATTTGTTATACCGTTAATTATACTAGGGTTAGTAGCGCCGGGGATAGCTGAGCTGGGGAAAGGTGCTGGAAAGTTACTTGGCATTACAGCTCTTATAGCTTACGGGTCAACAATATTTGCAGGATTCTTTTCATATTTCACCTGCGATATATCTTATCCACTGATATTGGTAAAAAATGCGTCGGTATCAACATTTGATAATGATGCTGCACAAGCAATTGCACCATATTTTACAGTAGATATGCCCCCTTTAATGAGTGTAACATCATCATTGATATTTGCATTTATACTAGGATTGGGGCTATCCGTAGTAAGTGGCGACTACTTCAAAAATACTCTTATAGAGTTTAGAGAGCTTATCACAAAGCTCATATCAAATGCAATAATACCATTTCTGCCAATATATATATTTGGTGTATTCTTAATAATAGGAGCTGAAGGGCAAGTAGGGGGAGTATTATCTTTATTTGTAAGAGTTATAATTGTGATATTTATAATGCACGTAGTATTATTGCTACTACAATTCATGCTTGCAGGTATTGTAACCAAGAAGAATCCGTTTAGAGCACTTGTAAATATGTTCCCGGCATATATGACTGCACTTGGTACCCAATCATCGGCAGCTACAATCCCCGTGACACTCAGGCAAGCTGTAAAGAATGGTGTAAATGAAGATGTGGCAGGATTTGTGATACCACTTTGCGCAACAATTCACCTATCAGGGAGTATTTTGAAGATAGTTGCGTGTGCATTTGCAATCCTTTGGATGAATGATATGCCTTATGGGTTAGACCTGTTTGCAGGTTTCATCTTTATGCTTGGGCTTACTATGGTGGCAGCTCCCGGAGTACCGGGTGGAGCTATTATGGCAGCACTAGGGTTATTAGCTTCCATGCTAGGTTTTGATGAAAATTTACAGGCATTAATGATTGCATTATATATTACAATGGATAGCTTTGGTACAGCATGTAATGTTACGGGAGATGGAGCTATTGCAATGGTAGTGAACAAAATATATAAGAGATAGAGAGATAAATTGAGAGATAATATGAATATAACACTTTGCTCAACAGATATAGTTTGGGAAGATAAAAAAGCAAATTTTAGTGCTATAGAGAGCTTATTAGAAAATATTGCTCCACTGGGAGATTTAGTAGTACTCCCTGAAATGTATTCAACAGGCTTCACTATGAATACTGAATTAGCAGAGAGTATGGATGGCGAATCGGTTACGTTCTTGCAAAAATGTGCAGAAAAATACCAATGTGCATTTTTAGCCTCAATCCCAATAAAGATTGAGAATGCAGAGGGTGTTAAGTATTATAATAGAGCATTCTTTGTTTATCCTGATGGGAAATATGAATGTTATGATAAAAGACACCTCTTTTCAATGGTAAAAGAGGATAGCTATTATACTGCAGGGGAGGAGCAAAAAATAATAGAATATAAAGGGGTAAGAATATCCTTAAATATCTGCTACGATCTTAGATTCCCAGTATGGAGTAGAAATATTGAAAATCAATATGATCTGCTAATAAACGTAGCAAATTTTCCAGAGCCAAGATACAGTGTAATAGAGCCACTTATTAAAGCAAGAGCAATAGAAAATCTATCCTATGCTATATTTGTAAACAGGGTGGGGTACGATCCGTTATGTAAATATATTCAATCATCATATTTTATCGATTATAAAGGTGCTATAGCGGGAGAATATATCTCATTAGGGCAGCTTGATACAGATATACAAATGATAAGATGCAATATCGATATGGCTAAACTAAAAAACTTCAGAGAAAAATTCCCAGCGTGGAAAGATGCTGATAAATTCACTATTAATAAATAATATTTAATGAAAAGTTTTTTTAGACTTTGTTTGCCTGCAATTGTAGGGTGCACTATTTTATCATGCTCCCAAGGCCCCACAGGAGAGTTCAATATTGAGCTATATTCCCAAAACGATATACACGGAAGCTACTTTGATTCCCTATATGTAGAAGATGGAGAGAGGCCATATTCACTTGTAAACATATCGGAATATGTAAATGGGCGAAGAGCTGCAGTAGGAGCAGAAAATATAATCCTAATCGACAATGGAGATCATTTGCAAGGTGATAATGCTGCATACTATGCAAATTTTATAGATACCCTTAAAGGGGCTAACGATACTACAAAACACCTATTCTCCAGAATAATGAACTATATGGGAGTAGATGCCGTAATTGTGGGGAACCATGATATAGAGGCAGGGCATCCCGTATATGACAGAGTAGCGAAAGAGCTAAATGCGCCATATCTTGCTGCAAATGCTGTAAAGGAGGGTACAACAGAGCCATACTTTGAGCCTTATACGATTCTATTTAAAAACGGAATTAAGGTAGCCGTAATAGGAATGACCAATGCTAATATGAAAGCATGGTTACAGCGCGCTCTATGGGATGGAATGGATTTTCTTGAAATAGAAGATGTGGCAAAAAGATATATAGATGAGGTAAAAAAGAAAGAGAATCCTCAGGTGATAGTATTGGCAATGCACTCAGGAGTGGGTGAGTATGATAAATCATCTAAAGAGAATCCTGCGAGATACTTGGCATCAAAACTCCCTGTTGATATAGTTTTAGCATCACATGATCACCAGTCGGTATGCGAAAAAGTATGGAATGGCAAAGATAGTGTGCTAATATTGGATGCTTCATCAAGGAGTGAGCTATTAGCCTTTGCCGATATTAAACTTAAACTGGATAATGGTAAGGTGCTATCTAAAAAGATAGATGGTAAACTTATAAAAATGGCAGGCACTCCAAAAGATTCATTATATATGAAAACTTTTAGGGAAGATTTCTTAAAAGTAAGGGAATTTACAAACCAAAATGTAGGGAATCTTAAAAGAGACATGATAACATCTGATGCCTTCTTTGGGCCATCAGACTATATGAACATGATTCATTACGTACAAATGGCTTCAACAGGCGCGGATATATCATTTGCAGCACCACTCACTTATAATAAAACAGTGAAGCAGGGGAATATTAACATAAATGATATGTTCACTATTTACCCTTATGAAAATCAACTGTATTTAATAAATCTGACAGGAACTCAGATTAAAAACTATTTGGAGCTTGCTTACGATAATTGGATAAATACTGTTGAGAATAAAAATGACAATGTACTTAAAATAGAGAAAAACCCTAAGAATGGAAAATATAGATTTAAGAACATGACATTTAACTTTGATTCGGGAGCAGGATTGGATTATACAGTAGATGTAACTAAACCCTTCGGACAAAGAATAAACATCACAAGTGTAACAGGGAAAGATAGTAAAAACAAGATTGCATTTCAGCCAGATTATGTATATAAAGTGGCATTATCATCATATAGAGGTAATGGAGGAGGAGATCTTCTTGTAAAAGGGGCAGGCATTGCATCCGATTCTCTGGAATCAATAATTATTGAGAGATTTCCGGAAATAAGAGATCTTATATATGTAAACTTCAAGAATGGTAATCTGGATTCGATTCCAGATTATAATAACTGGCAGTTTATTCCACAAGAGCTCACCGGAAATAAATTAAAGCAAGAGAGAGCTTTGATGTTTTAATAATATCAGATGTATTAGCTTAGAGGGTACTTTTTATTAAAAAAGTGCCCTTTGTTTCATTATGTAAACCAAATAGCCTAAGATAATGCCAAAATGAAACAAAGATTTTAATAAAAGTCTGTTAATTTGTAAG
>CAZYQA010000124.1:0-6681 GCA_964649555.1 uncultured Muribaculaceae bacterium | reverse complement strand
ATAGCAATTGGAATTGCTAAAGTTACTGATAAGCATTTTGATAGCCCAAATGTAAATGTTAATTTTACATATAATAGATTACTTTATAGGCAGTTATGGCTTGGTGCAGGCTTGGGGTACAACTATTTATATACAGGCGCTGTAGGAGTAAATAATAACCTATATTCATCTTTCCCTATTTATGCAGATGTTAGATTTATTCACAGCATATCTAATATTACAAAACTATTATTAGTGATTGATGGTGGAATAATGATTAATGAGAATGATGATTCTTCCTCAATAAAACCTGTTACAGGATATTTTTCTCCTCAGGTGGGTTTTAATTTTAGAATTTCTCAATCGGGTACTGCAATAGGAGTGAGGTTGTTTTATAAGAGATTCACATCATTTGATTTAAATAGTATAGGTGGACAAATCTCTATTAATTTTTAATAAAAGTATTATATGAAAAAATGGCTGTTCAAAAAAAATGAACAGCCATTATATTTATTCTAAAAAGTTACTAGAACTTTTGCATTAACATTTCCATGATTTTGATTGCAGCGTAAGATACCGGAGTACCAGGGCCGAATATTGCAGCAGCACCAGCTTTGTAAAGTGCATCATAGTCTTGTGCAGGGATAACACCACCGGCAATTACTATAATATCTTCACGTCCTAATTTCTTAAGCTCATCTACGATTTGAGGTACAAGAGTTTTGTGACCTGCAGCAAGTGAAGAAACACCTACTACGTGTACGTCATTCTCAACAGCTTGTTTTGCAGCCTCAGCAGGAGTTTGGAATAAAGGTCCCATATCCACGTCAAAACCACAATCTGCATAACCTGTTGCAACAACTTTAGCACCACGGTCATGGCCATCTTGTCCTAATTTTGCAATCATAATACGAGGTTGTCTTCCCTCTTTCTTAGCAAATTCAGCAACTAGCTCTTTTGCTTTGTCAAAGTCTGAGTCATTTTTAACCTCAGAAGAGTAAACACCTGTGTTCATACGAATAACTGCTTTATATCTTCCTACTACCTCTTCGCAAGCATCAGAGATTTCTCCCAATGTTGCACGAGCTTTAGCTGCTTCAACAGCTAATTCAAGAAGATTACCTGATTTATTTTTAACAGCTTCAGTGATTGCAGCTAAGCACTCTTTAACTTTAGCGTTATCTCTCTTAGCTTTAAGCTCACCTAATCTGCAAATTTGTTGTTCACGAACTTTAGCATTATCAACATCTAAGATCTCAATTGGATCCTCTTTTTCAAGACGATATTTGTTGATACCTACGATTGTATCGTTACCAGAGTCGATTCTAGCTTGTTTACGAGCAGCAGCCTCCTCAATTCTTAATTTAGGAATACCTGTCTCAATAGCTTTAGCCATACCACCTAAAGACTCAACCTCTTGGATATGAGCCCATGCTTTGTCTGCTAACTCTTGAGTTAAAGACTCAACATAGTATGAACCAGCCCAAGGATCGATAGAACGAGTTACGTTAGTCTCCTCTTGGATATAAAGCTGAGTATTACGAGCAATACGTGCAGAGAAATCTGTAGGTAAAGCGATAGCCTCATCAAGTGCATTAGTGTGTAATGATTGAGTGTGACCTAAAGCTGCACCCATAGCCTCAACGCATGTTCTTGCTACGTTGTTAAATGGATCTTGCTCAGTTAATGACCATCCTGAAGTTTGAGAGTGAGTTCTCAAAGATAAAGATTTAGGGTTTTTAGGATCGAATTGATTTACTAATTTAGCCCAGATCATTCTTGCAGCACGCATTTTAGCAATCTCCATAAAGTGGTTCATACCAATTGCCCAGAAGAAAGAAAGACGTGGAGCAAAAGCATCAACAGAGATACCAGCTTTAACACCTGTTCTTAAATACTCAAGACCATCAGCCAAAGTGTAAGCCATCTCGATATCGTTAGTTGCACCAGCTTCTTGCATGTGGTAACCAGAGATAGAGATAGAGTTGAACTTAGGCATAAACTTAGAAGTATAAGCGAAGATATCTCCAATAATTCTCATTGAGAATTCAGGTGGGTAAATATAAGTATTACGAACCATGAACTCTTTTAAGATATCATTTTGGATTGTACCAGCCATCTCTTCTAATTTAGCACCTTGCTCTAAACCTGCTACGATATAGAAAGCCATAACAGGAAGAACGGCACCATTCATTGTCATAGAAACTGACATTTTGTTAAGAGGAATTTGATCGAATAAGATTTTCATATCCTCAACAGAGCAAATACTTACACCTGCTTTACCAACGTCACCAACTACACGTGGATGATCTGCATCATAACCACGGTGAGTAGCTAAGTCGAAAGCAACTGAAAGACCTTTTTGTCCTGCAGCTAAGTTTCTTCTGTAAAAAGCATTAGACTCTTCAGCAGTTGAGAAACCAGCATATTGTCTTACAGTCCAAGGTTTTTGAACATACATTGTACTATAAGGACCTCTTAAGAACGGAGCTACACCTGCAGCATAATTAAGGTGCTCCATTCCTTCTAAATCAGCTTCGCTATATATAGGCTTAACAGCCACTTTTTCCGGAGTAATCCACTCGTTTTGTGCAGCATTGCAACCGCAAGCAGCTCCACCGGCATATTTTAATTCTGAAAAATTTGGACGCATAATTAATTCTCTTTTATTATTTTATTCCAAGTTTAGCTTGGTATCCTTTAAGAGTCTCAAGAATATTGCTCTTAACACTGATAAAGTTTTCGATACCATTTGATTGTAATTCTTCTTTACAAGCTGGCTCACCTGCTACAACAACAATAGCTTTGTTACCAACCTCTTTTGCAATTGCAGGAACTGTTTCTGCGTACTCATCATCAGATGAACAAGCAACAATAATATCAGCTTTAGCCTCTAAAGCAGCTTTAACGCCCTCTTCAGCAGAAGCAAATCTGTTGTTATCAACAACTTTAAATCCAGCAACAGCAAAGAAGTTACATGCAAACTGAGCTCTCGCTCTACACATTGCAAGGTTACCATAAGTTACCATAAATGCAACTGGTTGTTTGCCGCTCTTCTCAGTAGCGAATCTTAAAGCCTCAAATGGTTGAGCTGCTCTATATTTTACAAGAGGCTCACCAATCATATTTCCTGTAACTGCAGGAGCTGGTTTTCTCTTAACTATGCACTCAGTTACGCTAGGCTCTAATGTCTCATTAAAGTTAGGGAACTGGTTAGTACCAAGAATAGTCTCTCTACGAGTCTCGATATTTTTATCTCTTTTAGAAGAAGTCTCTTTAATAGCAGTTTGGATATAACCAGCTTTGAAAGCAGCTACATAACCACCTAAATCTTCTACTTTTTTGAATAAGTTCCAAGCTGCATCTGATACAGATTGAGTAAGAACTTCAATATAATATGATCCACCTGAAGGGTCAGCAACTTTATCAAAGTGTGATTCCTCTTTTAATAAAGCTTGAACGTTTCTTGCGATACGATTGCTAAATTCAGTTGGATTGTTGTAACAATAGTCAAAAGGAAGAACCTCTAAAGAGTCAACACCTGCGATAGCAGCACTCATAGCCTCTGTAGTAGCTCTTAACATATTTACATAAGAATCGTAAACAGTTTGATTCCACTCACTTGTAACAGCATGAGTTTTCATTTTTTGACTGCACTCTTTCTCAGAACCGTAAGCTTTTACGATATTAGCCCATAACATTCTTGCTGCACGGAATTTTGCAATTTCCATAAAGTAAGATGAACCTACAGAGAAAGTGAATTTAATACGTTTAGCAGCCTCATCAGCTGATAAACCTAATGCGATTAATTTGTTTAAGTACTCGCTACCCATAGCTAAGCCAAAACCTAACTCTTGAGTAATGCTAGCACCAGCATCGTTTAGTGCATAAGCCTCAACACCTATAACTCTAACTCTTGGGAAATCTTTAACTGCATCAACAACAGATTTCAAAGAATCCATTGCATTATCAGAGCAGAATGCACCTGTTTGGTTAAGGTTTCTTAGTGGATCAAAATCAAAAGAAGCTTTTAATTCTTCACCTGAAACACCTTGTGCTTTAGCAACAGCCAAGAATGATTTGATAGTCTCAACAACAGCACAGCAGCAACCTGTAAAGTTTACCTCTGTCTTGCTAAGATCAATACCATATAACAAAGTATTCATATCAGCCTCGCTGATAGCTTTTTTGCCATCAATGCAAAAACCTACTGCATCAACACCTTTTTTTAGACCATCTAATGCTTGTGCATTAGCATCTAAGAAAGACTCATGTGCGCAATAATCTTGGCGAACTAGCCAGTTATTGTTATCTTTTGTACCTCTTACAAATGGGAAACATCCTGGAGCTGAGCCCATATGTTTAATCCCTTTAAGATCCTCGGCACGGTAGTAAGGGCGAACTGAGAAACCATCTTGTGTTTTCCATACAAGTTTTTTCTCATAGTCGGCACCTTTCAAATCTTTGATAATCACCTCTTCCCATTGCTCGGTAGAAACAGGTGGAAATTCAGCAAATAATTTTTCTGCCATATTTTTGTTTTTAATATAAATGTTGTGGTTATATTTTATTCATAAATATCCTGCAAATGTATAAAAAATATAGGAATAACAGCCAAAAAAAGCACATTATGTAATTGGTTATGATAATGCATTACATAATGTGTTTTTTTGATTGTTCTATATTTTTAGAATATTGTCTAAAATAGGCTTAGAATAGATTCTCTACTAAGCTGTCATCTGCAATATTAGGTATAGTTACACATAGCCCAGGAGTTCTATTCATTTCACGTTTTATTGCAGCTATAGCGCCTTCATTTCTTGCCCAACTTCTACGTGCAATACCATTATTAACATCCCAAAGAAGCATGTTTTTTATCTTTCTTTCAGACTCCTCAGATCCATCTATCACCATGCCGAATCCACCATTCATTACTTCACCCCAGCCAACGCCACCACCATTGTGTAATGAAACCCAAGTAGCACCTCTAAATGAGTCTCCAATTACGTTATGCACTGCCATATCTGCAGTAAAACTAGAGCCGTCGTATATATTTGAAGTTTCCCTATAAGGGGAGTCTGTTCCCGATACATCATGGTGATCTCTTCCTAATACAACAGGTGCTGAAATCTTACCCTCTTTTATTGCATTATTCATTGCTAAAGCAATCTTGATTCTACCCTCTGAATCTGCATATAAAATACGAGCTTGTGATCCAACTACTAAATGGTTTTTGCCAGCCTCTTTAATCCAGTGAATATTATCTGCCATTTGAGATTTTATCTCTTCTGGTGCATCTTTCATAATATCCTCTAAAACTTGTGCAGCAAGCATATCCGTATATGCTAAATCCTCAGGATTTGATGATGTACATACCCATCTGTAAGGTCCGAAACCGTAATCAAAGAATAAAGGACCCATGATATCTTGTACATAAGAAGGATATTTAAATTTACGTGATTTCTCAGTGTCAACCGAGCTTTCATTTTTACCAGGATTGAATATATCTGCCCCTGCGCGACAAGCCTCTAATAAGAATGCATTACCATAATCGAAGAAATACATACCATTTGCTGTTAATTTATTAATAGCAGCAACATGTCTTCTTAATGTTTCTTGCACGCACTCTTTGAATTTTTCAGGCTCCTCAGCCATCATTCTGTTACTCTCTTCAAAAGTGTATCCAACAGGATAATATCCACCTGCCCAAGGGTTATGTAATGAGGTTTGATCTGAACCAAGCTCAATCTTAACATTATCTTTAGCTAATCTCTCCCATAAATCAACAACGTTCCCATGATATGCTAATGATACTGCCTCTTTATTATTACGCGCACTCTCTATTCTTGCTAATAAAAGATCTAAATCTTTGTAAACTTCATCAACCCATCCTTGAGAATATCTTGTCTCAATTGCTTTCTCATTCACCTCAGCTACAACACCTACAACACCAGCAACAACTGCTGCTTTAGGCTGAGCTCCACTCATTCCACCTAAGCCTGAGCTTACAAATACCTTTCCTCTTGGATCTGGAGTTCCATGTTTTCTGGCAGCATTTAATACTGTGATAGTTGTTCCATGTACTATTCCTTGAGGCCCTATGTACATAAAAGAGCCTGCAGTCATTTGTCCGTATTGAGATACACCTAATGCGTTAAATTTTTCCCAATGGTCTTTAGAAGAGTAATTAGGGATAACCATACCATTAGTTACAATTACTCTTGGAGCTTGTTTTGTGGAAGGGAATAATCCAAGTGGGTGCCCAGAGTATAAAACAAGAGTTTGATCATCTGTCATCTCAGATAAATACTTCATTGTAATTCTATATTGAGCCCAGTTTTGGAATACAGCACCATTTCCTCCATAAGTAATAAGCTCATGAGGGTGTTGAGCAACTGCATAATCTAAATTGTTGCTAAGCATCAGCATTATTGCAGCGGCCTGAACACTTTTATGAGGAAAATCATAAATAGATCTTGCATAGATTTTATAATCGGGCCTATATCTATACATATAGATTCTGCCATATTCTTCCAGCTCTTTGGCAAACTCAGGAGCTAGTTCGGTATGCTGCTCTTTAGGAAAATATCTTAAGGCATTTTTTAATGCTAATTGCTTCTCCACTTTATTTAATATCTCTTTTCTCTTAGGAGCATGATTAATAGAAGGCTCATACGGCTTTGCCGGTGGAATGATATTAGG
>CAZYQA010000123.1:0-6773 GCA_964649555.1 uncultured Muribaculaceae bacterium | reverse complement strand
ACTATTCCTAGGTCAGAAACTTTAAAAATAGGGGCATACTTATCTTTATTAATAGCAATAATGAATTCCGATTCCTCCATTCCTGCTAAATGTTGAATTGCACCAGAGATACCACAAGCGATATAAAGATCAGGGCGAACTGTTTTTCCGGTTTGTCCAACTTGCCTATCATGTGACACAAGCCCTGCATCAACCATAGCTCTTGAAGAAGAAACTTGAGCATCTAAAACCTCAGCAAGTTTCTCTAATTTTTCAAAACCTTCTTTATTACCAACTCCTCTACCTCCTGAAATTAGAATCTTAGCTTCTGTAATATCTATTAACCCTTTATCTTCTTTTACAGTTTCTAAAAGTTTCACCTTAAACTTAGATTTCTCAAACTTAGGTTCAAAAGGGATAATTGTACCTTTTCTATTAGCATCTTTATCTTTTCTTTGCATCACTCCCGGGCGCACAGTGGACATTTGAGGCCTATGTTCAGTACAAATGATAGTAGCCATTAAATTTCCCCCAAAAGCAGGACGAGTACTTAATAAATCTTTTGTCTCTTGTGATATTTCTAATTTAGTACAATCAGCCGTTAAGCCTGTTTTTAACCTGGCAGACAATCTAGGACCTAAATCACGACCTATAGTAGTTGCACCAATCAAAATTATAGATGGTCTGAATGCTGTAGCTAATTGGCAAATAGCTTGCGAATATTCCTCAGTAAGATAATGCTCTAATACAGGTGTATCAATACAAATAACATCATCAGCTCCATAGGCAATAAGATCATTTGCCTGAGAAGTAATATTATGCCCTAAAAACATTGCCACAACCTTTTCACCCAATGAATCAGCCAAATCTCTGGCTTTACCCAAAAGTTCTAAAGCAACAGGTTGAATAACCCCTTCACGTTGCTCTATAAATACATATACATTTTTGTAATCTGCTTTATTCATATTTATATAGTTTTGGCAATTAAATAATAAATTTCTCTTGTAATTTACTTACGATAATTCCTACAGCCTCTTCAGGATCAACCTCATATAACTCACCAGCCTGTTTCAAACCTTTAGTGAATGCTTTATGAACTTTCGTTGGAGAACCCTTTAAACCTAGTACAACCTCCGGAACATCAATTTTATCAGCACCCCATATCTCAACACTCTTATCATAAGCGTCAACAATGCCGGCAACATTCATATATCTAGCTTTGTAACCCGAAGCAAGAACAGTAATTAAAGCAGGAGATGAAACCTCTAACATTTGGTACCCTTCCTCCGTCTCTTTCTTAATTATGTATTTACCATCTTTAACATCAAAGCCTGCAACATAAGATACCTGAGGCAAATCTAAGTGCTCCGCAATTTGAGGTCCCACTTGGGCAGTATCCCCATCAATTGCTTGTCTTCCTGTAATAATTAGGTCAAAGTCTAAGCATCTCAATGCCCCAGCAAGAGCATTAGAGGTTGCAAGAGTATCAGAGCCTGCAAATTTTCTATCAGTTAAAAGGATAGCTTTATCAGCACCCATTGCAAAAGCCTCTCTTAAGATTAAGTCTGCCTGAGGAGGTCCCATTGTAATAACAGTAACCTCTGCACCATATTTATCTTTTAGCTCAAGAGCTAATTCAAGTCCCCCTTTATCATCTGGATTCATAATAGAAGGAACTCCATCCCTTATTAATGTTCCGGTAACCGGATTAATCTTAATCTCGGTAGTGTCAGGAACCTGTTTTATACATACTATAATTTTCATTGTGTCAAGTTTCTATTTAAATAATTTTGCTGCTATTACCATTCTTTGAACTTCAGAAGTTCCTTCATAAATCTCTGTGATTTTAGCATCACGCATCATTCTTTCCACAGGATATTCTCTGGTATAACCATATCCGCCATGGAATTGAACAGCTTTAGTAGTTACCTCCATAGCCGTCTCAGCAGCAAATAATTTTGCCATGGCAGCCTCATTAGAGAAAGGTAAGCCGGCATCTTGATTAAATGCTGCTTTTCTGATAAGCAACCTTGAAGCTTCAACTTTAGTTTGCAAATCAGCCATTTGGAATTGAGTATTTTGGAACCCTGACAAAGATTTACCAAATTGTTTTCTCTCTTTAGTATATTTTACAGTCTCATCCATAGCCCCCTGAGCAATTCCCAATGCTTGAGAAGCGATACCAACTCTTCCCCCATCTAAGGTTTTCATAGCAACGCCAAAACCGCCACCTATCTTACCTAATAAGTTAGCCTTAGGAATTCTACAGTTTTCAAATATCAACTCACATGTTGCAGAGCCTCTGATACCCATTTTCTCCTCTTTCTTTCCAATAGAAAAACCGGGAGTATCCTTCTCAACTATGAAAGCTGTGATACCTTTTGTCCCTAAAGACTTATCAGTCATAGCAAATACAACATAAACGTGAGCATAGCCAGCATTAGTAATAAAAATTTTACTACCATTTAATATATAATCCTCGCCATCCACAACAGCTGTCGTTTGCTGAGCAGAAGCATCGGTACCAGCATTAGGCTCTGTTAGGCCAAAAGCACCAAGCCACTCACCACTAGATAGCTTAGGTAAGTATTTCATTTTTTGTTCTTCAGTTCCAAAATAAAGTATTGGAGCAGCACATAAAGAAGTATGAGCTGATACAATCACACCTGTTGTAGCACAAGCTCTTGAAAGCTCCTCAACTGCAATAGAATACATGATATAATCTCCACCTGCACCTCCATATTGTTTAGGAACATAAATTCCAAACAATCCCAATTTTGCCATTTTCTCTACAGTCTCAACAGGGAAGCGCTCTTGAGCATCAACCTCTGCTGCAAGCGGCTTAACTTCTTTGTCAGCAAATTCTTTAATCATTTGCTTGAAAAGCTGCTGGGTTTTAGTCAATTCAAAATTCATAGTATATTAATTAAATTTAATTTCTTTAAGATTAGGAGAAATAATTAAGTTGGCACCAGTAGCCTCTTTTACTTGATCTACAGAAAATTCAGGATTAATTTCCACTAAAACAATACCATTAGGAGTGATTTCCATTACTCCCATCTCTGTAATAATCATATCAACTTGGCCTGCAGCTGTCAAAGGTAATTTACACTCTTTTAAAATCTTATGAGCCCCTTTAGCTGTATGCTCCATTGCTAATATAACTTTTTTTGCTCCAACAATAAGATCCATAGCACCACCCATACCTGGGGTCTTCTTACCAGGAATCATCCAATTGGCAAGATTACCTTTTTCATCAACCTCAAGAGCACCAAGAAAAGTAACATTTACGTGTCCTCCTCTTATTATACCAAAGCTTGTTGCAGAATCAAATGCCGATGCGCCATCTTTAGTTGTGATATATCCACCTCCTGCATTAATAAAATTAGTATCTTCTTCTCCCTCTTTAGGAGCAGGGCCAACACCTAGAAGGCCATTTTCAGATTGTAACGTTACATCTATATTTTCCGGTAGATAATTTGGAATAAATGTAGGTATTCCAATACCTAAATTTACCACATCTCCATCTTTTATCTCAAGAGCTGCTCTCTTAGCAATAAACTCTCGTATTTGTCCTTTATCCATCATAGTGTGAAGTATTAGTTATTTTTTGTTTCTTTCTACAAACTCTTGAGCAATAAAAGAAGCTACATCATCCGCATAGGTATTCATACCGAACCCAGCATCATAACCCAACTCCTTAGCTAATTCGTGACTTACTCTAGGACCACCGCAAACAACAATCATTTTATCTCTCAACCCCTCGGCATCCATCAATTCAATAAGATTAGTAAGATTTTGAATATGAACATCTTTTTGAGTCACTGTTTGAGACACTATTACAGCATCAGCATTAAGCTCAATAGCTTTGGCTAAAAACTCCTCATTCGGAACTTGACTGCCAAGATTATATGCTTCCACCATATCATATCTCTCTAACCCATAATGCCCTGCATACCCTTTCATATTCATAATTGCATCAATACCAACAGTATGAGCATCAGTTCCTGTACTTGCACCAACAATAATCAACTTCCTTCCGATATTCTCTTTCACATAATCATCCACTTCATGCATATCCATTACGCTACCTTCAACTTTTGGTACATAAATATTCGAATAATCCACGTCTAAAGTAGAACTACCGTAACAATTAAAGAAAGTAAAGCCCGGTGTTAACTCCTGAGCAAAAGCAACCAGAGGGTTCTCAAAACCCATTTTCTTCATTAATAACTTAGCTGCTTCAATCGCCTCAGGGCCATAAGGAACTGGTAAAGTAAAACTCAATTGCACTTTACCATCATTCATTGTATCACCATAAGGTTTTACTTTTGTAAGATCTAAAGTTTTATCAAAATCTTTAGATTGCATAGAATATAAACCGCCGCTCATATTATTTTTTTCCTTTCATTAAATTAATAAATGGGTTCATATAATTCGAACCTTTAGCTACAACACCACTCAAGCCTTTACCACCTGTGCGGCTTCTTTTAACATCACCGAAAATACCTTTCTCTAAAGCATTAAATAATCCTTCTGATGTTAATTTCTCTAATAACTCAATTGAGTTATCAAGAACCTCTTTAGCTCTATTTCTAATAATACCTCCCTCCTTAAACTCCATCTCCTCGCCTATCTTATTCATATTATTAAAAATATATTTAGCATTCTCGATTGCCAAGAACCTATCACTCATAAATGGAGTATGAATAGCCTCTGTTGGCATACCAAGCAATTGTAAACCTTGATTTGTCCAGATACCAATCATATTAAATAAAGCATCTTGTAAATGACCACGGAAAATATTTCCTGTCATAAACTTCGTAGGTGGCATATATTTAAGCGGAGCTTTAGGGAAAATCTCTCTTGTCATTTGAGCTTGTGCAAGCTCAAGTAAAAATCCATTCTCTAAAGTTGGATCCATCTCAAAAGCGTGGCCTAATCCCATTTGCTCTTCCGGTAAACCGGCAAATAAAGCTAGCTGCTCATTAATTAAATCAGAAGCTAAAACTGTATGTGCAGCTTGAACAGCATCTGCAGTTGTAAGATAATTATCTTCACCTGTATTGATTATAACACCTGCAAAACCATTTATAATTCTTGAAAAATATTGGTCAACAAGGGTTCTTTGCATATTGATATCTCTAAATAAAATACCATATAAAGCATCATTAAGCATTACATCTAATCCCTCAAACGCACCCATAATAGCAATCTCTGGCATACATAAGCCTGAACAGTAGTTACAAAGTCTTATATATCTGCCTAATTCCTCTCCTACCTCATCCAATGCAGTACGCATAATCTTAAAGTTCTCTTGGGTAGCATAAGTACCACCAAAACCTTCAGTTGTAGCGCCATAAGGTACATAGTCTAATAAACTTTGCCCTGTAGTACGTATTACTGCAATAATATCAGCACCCTGCCTTGCAGCAGCTTGTGCTTGAATAACATCCTCATATATATTACCGGTAGCTACAATTACATATAAATAAGGTTTAGTTCCTTCACCAATAGTATTTATATACTCCTCTCTTCTTAATCTTCTATTTCTAATTCTTTCAATACTACTATTAATAATAGGTTCTAAAACTTTAGATCGCTCTTCATTGCCGGCAGCAGGGATCTTAGTTAAATCCAATTTACCTTCAGCAACTTCTTGAGCAACTTCTTGCGCAGTTAGCCCTTTATTAATCATAGTATTAGAAAGGAAATACAAGACTCCTTCCGATAGAACACCATTACTCATTAAGTGATCTACAACAACATTTGGTAAAGGTACTTGATTGCTGTCAACCCCATCAATTCCCATCAATCTGCACAAAGTACGCTCAACTGCAACTGTAGTATAAGCTTCAACAAAAGTTTGAACCTCATCGGCTACTTTATGAGCCAAATCTTTAGCATGTCCAACCTTCTTAAAATCTAATCCTAATTTACTTTGCATATTATTTAAGTTTAATTTATTTTCTTATTTAATTCTTTTTTTGTTAGTTCCAACCATTTTACACTTGCCCCCAACTCTCTTGCAATATCTATCGCCTCATGTGGAACCTCGCCCGTTAAAGGCTCATAAAGTGTATAATCCATTTTTTTATTAATTAGGCCTCTAACTTTTAGCCTTTTACACAACTCATCAGCAATTCTATAATGAGTTGTAATAATTAACGAGATCTTCTTATTATCTAATAACTTAATTAAAGCACTTACTAAAGCTGTCCCTTCAACAGGATTGGTTGTTCTTGCCGGTTCATCTATTAATGCAAGAATTCTATCCCCATTCTCAGCCTTTTTTATAATATTATCAATGTCTTTAATTTCTGCAGCAAAAGATGATAAACCTTGTAACTCGTTTTGATTATCCCCAATGGAAAATAGCACATCATCTTTCATATCGATAATAGCACTTTGAGCTGGAATTCCAAATCCAAACTGAAACAATAGTTGAGATAATGCAACCATCTTTAATACAACGGTTTTGCCCCCCATATTTGCACCAATAATTGAAGTAGTGTCCAATCCGAAAGAGATATCAATTGGGCAAAAATCTTTATTATTATTCAATAAAGCTTCTCTAATTTGAGGATGAAACAATCCTCTGTAACTAGTAGTATTGTTATTAGTTACAAACGGAATAGATAATTTTAATTTATTAATTTGCTTAGCTTTAGCAATAAGTATATCAAGTATTGAAACACTCTCTAAAGCTTTATATAAATCATTAGCATATCTCAATAACCCTTTAGATAAAGTCTCCCTAATTTGCACCTCAATAATATTAGCTTTCCCCACTA
>CAZYQA010000122.1:0-6801 GCA_964649555.1 uncultured Muribaculaceae bacterium | reverse complement strand
TATGGATGGTGCTATTCAAGAGGTGATTGATCAGTTGCAGATTGCGGAGAATGCAGAGCGTTTGAAAGAGAGTGGAATGGAGTAAATTATCTAAAGCGGTAAACTCAGCATTATAAAAAAGGTTATGAAATATTTCATAACCTTTTTGTTTTTATTAATCGTATAGTCTGTATGCGAGATTTAATCACGAAGCTCTTATCAAAAGCTAGGTGACCCATAATGCATTTTTGATCGAGTATGTGTGATTGTAAGTTGCTGTATATTAATACTATCACTCGATCATTTTTTGTTTGTGGGTCACCTACAAAATAGTGGCCATAAAATTATTGCAATGGACAGAGCTTGGTACAAGAACTAGTATTCCAAGTAGGGGTACCGCACAACGCTACAAGTGTAAAGGCTCAAATTGACTAAGCCTTATGCGAAAAGCTGCCTCTCAGAGCAGTTAATGCACAACGCTGGCAAAAAATCTTCCAAAGCAATAGAAGCCTCATGCAAGAACCTGCACTACAGATAGGACTATCGCGCCATGTTCTATATTTTAAGTAAGTATTGTGCAGATGAGTTCATCTATACCTTAAATTTGTCGCAAAATATATCGCACAAAAAAGAAGTTGTCTGAAATTATTTTTAATTTAATTTTAGACAACCTCTTTTTTATTTAATCAGACAATAATATCTATTTTGTATAATCTTCTCCGGCAACAGCCTTACATATTATGGGATTACTTTTTGAAATAATTTTGTAATCAAATGTTTCAGGATCTTTAACAAGTACAATTATTAATTTTATTTCGCATATTCCATTCATCTCATCTTTTATTTCTGGAGCTAACTCCTTCCTTTTTGCATTAAATTCTTCTAATAGCTTGTTGAATTTTGGCTCATATTCGCCCACATAGTTATTAAATCTTTTATTAGCTTCTTTATCACTTTCATTAAATTCTGCTAAAGTAATATTATCCATTTCATCAGTGATAGTTGTATTGCATATCTTGGATAAGCCATTATATACAAAAGTTTCCAATTCCTGGAAAACGTTAGAATTTCCACGGATGAAAGTTTCATCAATTTCAATAAAAACTCCGTAATTTTCTTTATTATCATCTTTAGAACAAGATGTAAGTAAAACCAGGCATAAAGCCAACAATTTGAAATAAATTTTTTTCATAATTTTTATTTTATAGCAAAGTTAGTTTATTATAATAGGCCTCTAAATTCTAAATATTCGCTTTCTTAGCAAGCTCAAAAAGTTCAGGGCTGATATGACAATAGCCCGTTGGATTATTTATAAGATAATCTTGATGATAATTCTCTGCAGAATAGTAATTCTTTAATGGAAGTACCTCAACAACAAGAGGCTTGTCATAATTCTTTGCAAGCTCAGCTAATGCTTCGTTAATCACTGGAAGATCGCTCTCATTTACATAATAAATTCCTGTGCGATATTGTGTCCCAGTATCTCCACCTTGCTTATTTAATGAAGTGGGATCAATCGTTTTAAAGAACATATCAAGGATTTTGCGTAAAGAAATTACCTCAGGATCATATTCAACCTCTACAGTTTCTGCATGATTAGTTGACCCTGTACAAACCTCCTTATAGGTAGGGTTCTCAGTAGTGCCATTCGCATAGCCCACATCTGTACGCAATACACCTTTAAGTAATTTTAGAAAATGCTCGGTTCCCCAAAAGCATCCTCCTGCTAAATATATCTTCATAGTTAATCTTTTAAATATTGTGCTGTATAATTATTTTTCTCTTTTGCTAAATCTTCAGGTGTGCCGCAGAAGCAAACTTCGCCACCTTTATCACCACCATCAGGGCCCATATCAATTACCCAATCAGCCCCTTTAATTACATCTGTATTGTGCTCCACCACCACTATAGTATGGCCATTACTTACAAGAGCATCAAAAGCTTTTAAGAGTTTATGTATATCGTGGAAATGTAAACCTGTAGTTGGCTCGTCAAATATAAAGAAAATTGACTCTTTCTTAGAGCTTTTCCCATTTTCTTTACTTAAAAATTGAGCAAGTTTTATACGCTGACTCTCTCCACCACTCAAAGTGCTACTGCTTTGCCCAAGCTGGACATATCCAAGCCCTACATCATCAAGAACTTTTAGCTTAGTTGCAATTCTTTTAGCAGCTGCCTCTTTTTGAGAGTTAAAAAACTCGATAGCTTGCTCAACACTCAAATTAAGTACATCGTTTATGTTTAATCCGTTATATCTAACCTCCAAAATATCGCTCTTAAATCTCTTACCTGAGCACTCCTCACAAGTCATTCTCACGTCAGCCATAAATTGCATAGGTATAGTGATAAAACCCTCACCTAAGCATTGTGGACACCTACCTCCATCAATATTAAAAGAGAAATGAGAATGTCCGTAACCTTGCAATTTAGCATAAGTTTGTTCAGAGAAAAGTTTACGAATATCATCATATATCTTTAGATAAGTGACAGGATTGGATCTTGTACTCTTACCAATAGGGTTTTGATCTACAAACTCTACGGAAGTGATCTTATTAAGATCTCCTCGAAGCTCCTTATAAGCACCGGTTTTTAGCCCGAATTGTTGAAAATGCTTTGCTAAAGCGGGGTGGAGGATATCCCCAACAAGAGAAGATTTACCAGATCCACTCACACCTGTAACCGCTGTAATTACCCCAAGAGGAAACTTTACGTTCACATTCTTTAGATTATTCTCCATTGCCCCTATAATCTCAATAGAGTTATGCCAACTCCTTTTTTTAGCAGGGAAGAATAATTTTTTCTTGCCCGACAAATATTCCAATGTCATAGATGGTTTACCATCACGCTCAATAGATGAAAGTTTGTCGGCACTCATATCCATATACTCCTTAATCCCTTTATTTGGCTCACCTTGGAAAACAACTTCACCACCATTCACACCAGCATAAGGGCCTATATCAACCAGCTCATCACACGCAAGAATAATCTCCTTATCATGCTCTACAATCACAACAGTATTTCCAAGAGCTTGTAAGCTTTTAATAACTGAAATAAGCCTTTGAGTATCTCGAGGATGTAATCCGATACTTGGCTCATCTAAAATATATAAAGAGCCCACAAGGCTACTCCCAAGAGAGCTTACAAGATTAATACGCTGGCTCTCACCTCCACTCAAAGTATTAGCAGCTCTATTAAGGGTAAGGTAACCCAATCCAACAGCCTCAATATAATTCAATCTATCTCTTATCTCCTTAATAGCTCTAAATGCTACCTTCTCTTCGTAAGGCTCCAAAACGAGCTCACCAAAAAACTTATTCAAAGAGGTAATATTCAAATCCATAAGATCTGAAATTGTTTTACCTCCAATCTTTACATAAGTGGTCTCAACTCTCAATCTGCTACCATCACAAGCTCTACACTTTGTTTTGCCTGAATACCTGGCAAGCATGTACTTATACTGAATCTTATATTTATTCCTCTCCACCATATCAAAGAAGCCGGTAATTCCTGTAAAACCGCGCCCTCCATCCCAAAGTAATTTCTTCTGCTCTTTTGTAAGCTCTGCATAAGGCTTATGGAGTGGAAAATTGTATCTATCTGCTGCATAGATAAATTCTTTTAAGTACTCACCCATTATTTCGCCTCTCCAGCAAGCAACCGCCCCTTCATAAACAGAAAGTGAAGAATTAGGGACAACTAAACTCTCATCTATCCCCACCATATTGCCATAACCACCACAAGTAGGGCACGCCCCAAGAGGATTATTATAGCTAAACATCAGTTCATTAGGCTCCATAAAAGTGATGCCGTCAGCCTCAAAAACATTAGAGAAATCACGATAAGCTATCACTTCATTTGCATTTGAATACACGCACATCTTTCCATCAGCTGCATTAAAAGCTGTCTGAACAGAGTCCTGAATACGAGTCATCTCATCTTCAGATATACCAAGGCCATTCTCAATATCTCCACCTGTTTGCAATCTATCTATCAAGATATAAACATCCTCATTAAGATAGGAATTTACATCTTGTAAAAGATTATCAACCCTCATAGGATTTCCCCCACATAGCAATCTTCCAAAACCTTGCTCCTTTAGAGATAATAGCTTCTCCACCTTATTCTCACTCTCTTTCCAACCTATAGGAGATAAGATATAAATCAAAGAATTAGGGGATTCAAGAATATATCTTACAACATCGTTCAACCCCTCCTTCTTAACCTCTGCACCGCTTATAGGGGAGAAAGTGCGCCCTATTTTAGCATATAAAAGGCGTAAATAATCATAGATCTCTGTATTTGTACCAACAGTAGATCTAGGATTGCGAGTATTAACCTTCTGTTCAATAGCAATAGCAGGGGGGATCCCCTCAATTTTATCAACAGCTGGTTTACTCATCCTACCCAAAAATTGCCTTGCAAAAGATGATAAACTCTCTGCAAAACGGCGTTGCCCCTCTGCAAAAAGTGTCTCAAAAGCAAGAGAAGATTTTCCACTACCGGATAAACCGGATATAACAACCAATTTATCACGCGGAATTTTCAAACTTATATTTTTAAGGTTATTAACCCTTGCCCCCTCAATATTTATATACTTCATCGTAATACATTTTTAACTCTGCTCAATCTTCTGATAGCAGAAATAACTCTATCCAAATGGGCGTTGTTCCCAACAGAGATACTCATTTCTGCAACAAATTCTATCCCTTGAGGTTTAATTCTCTCACTGATTTTATAAGTCCTGATAGAGGAACCCTCTTTAATAATACACTCCATAATATCTGCGCCCGCAGAAGAATCTCCCTCACCAATAACTCTAAGCGATGCCTGAAACTGGGTTGTGGAATTAACCTCTTTCCATTTTACTCTCTGTACTCTGTAAGGATACATTTCTAAAAGTCTCTCAGCATTTGGACACCCTGTACGGTGAATCTTAATGCCACCCGTTGCCGAAATAAAACCAAAAACATCATCTCCGAATATAGGGTTACAACATTTAGCCATTGTATAGCTGAAGTTGCCCAGCTTATCACCAATCACAAGAAAATCGTTATTCCCTTTAGCTACTTGTCTTACAGGCTCCTCCTCTTGTTTTACCTCCTGTGGTTTCTCATTAGTTTTATCTTTACTTGCTCCTGTAATATAATTCTTAATATCAATGATATTAACTTTCTCATCATGGATTGCAGAGCATAATTCACTTATAGTTTTGAATTTGAAATGCTTGGTAAGATCACTCAAAACCTCATCGTTCAACTCCAGCTTCCAGTTTTTCATCCTCCTTTCCAGAATCTCACGCCCCATCTTGCTATACTTTATCTCCTCCTCTTTGAGCTTATTCTTAATTCGGTTACGAGCTTTAGAGGATACAACAATATTCAGCCAGTCAATAGATGGTTTTTGATTCTTAGTGCTGATAATCTCAACAATATCACCAGTATGCAATTCATCACGGATAGAGTAAATCCTCCCATTTACTCTGGCTCCCGAACAAGTAGTACCCAAATTTGTATGAATATTAAATGCAAAATCAAGTACCGATGCCCCTTTAGGTAATTGCCTGATATCTCCATTCGGAGTGAAAACAAATATCTCATCAAGTGAGATTTGATCCCCTGAGCTATAAGTATTCGGATCATTACTCTCAAGCATACTCTTTACATTCTTGAGCCAATCATCCAATCCTACAACACTCTTTATCCCTTTGTAGCTCCAGTGAGAAGCGTGCCCGTTCTCAGCCATATCATCCATTCTCTCGGTACGTATCTGAACCTCTATATGGTGCCCCTCTTTATTTTCCACTGTTGTGTGCAATGATTCATACCCATTAGGCTTAGGATTAGTAATCCAATCCCTTAGCCTTGATATATCAGGTTTGTACTCCTCTGTTACCCGGGAATAAACCTCCCAACAGTAATCATGCTCCTTCTCAAACGGAACATCAAGGATAAAACGGATAGCAAAAACATCAAATACCTCCTCAAATGGGATATGCTGTTTTTGCATCTTTTTCCATATAGAATAAGCTGTCTTTGTTCTAGCCTTTAATTTGTAATTTATTCCACTCTCCTTTAATCCTTTCTCCAGAGGTTTAATAAACTCCTCCACTATTTTTTCTCTCTCACTAAGCCCCGCTTTAAGTTTATTAGTGATAATCCTGTAATTCTCTGGATCTGAGTGCTTAAATGATAAATCTTCAAGCTCGCTTTTGAGATTGTATAATCCAAGTTGGTGAGCAAGAGGGATATATAACATCACCGTCTCGGTCACCTTTCTCATTATATTGTTCTTAGGGAAAATTTCAAGATTCCTCATAATCTCCAACCTATCGGCTAGTTTGATTAAAGTTACTCTTGGGTCTTTTGAGTAAGAAACAATTAACTTTCTATAATTCTCAGCTTGGAGCATGGTCTCTTTCGGGGTGATTCCCGAAATATTATTCAGCCCCTGAGCCATTGTAATAACCTCTGCGGAGTAATCCTTTTTCAACTCCTCCAAATACTCATTTCTACCTCTGGTGGCCTCATGTAAGAAAACTGCAACTATAGTTTCGGGCATCAGCCTGAATTCTTCTGCTACAATGTATGCCACCCCTAGCGGATGTTCAATAAAAGGGTGTCCGTTTCCTCTAAGGTTTTGAGCAAGTGCTCCTGCAGCTAATCTAAAAGAGCTTTCAATCTCTTTTTTGTATTGATTGCCGTAGTTCTCAATTATTTGTGCGAGTTTTTGTGGTATCATTTTAGGAACTCTTTTAATTTGTTCATTGTATCTCTATACTTAATCGCAGATGCAAAATCCAAATCTGCAGCACTTTTTTCCATC
>CAZYQA010000121.1:0-6835 GCA_964649555.1 uncultured Muribaculaceae bacterium | reverse complement strand
GAAAAACAGATATAACTATGCAGGAATAATTATTTGAAGAATAGTTTTCTTGCATAGCTATTATGTATCTTAAACAAATATAGGGGGGCTGTACAGCAATATCCTTAAAACAGCTTGTTGCAGGCACAATCTGATAGCCTTAATAAACCTCTGACACCCTTTCTGTGTTATTACCAAAAAACACTATGAGTAAATTTTTGAATATCATTATTCCAATTACCCTATGCCTGATAGTTGGTTTTTTAGGATCGCTTGTGCAAGAGAGTTCAATTGTGCAGTGGTATCCGTTACTCAATAAATCCCCATTGACTCCACCCAATATGGCATTCCCTGTTGCGTGGACAATTTTGTATGTTTTGATGGGAGTATCTATCGGGGTACTTATAAATAAGGGGAATAGGAGTTTGATTGCACTTTGGGGAGTGCAGCTGTTGGTGAACTTCTTGTGGAGCGTAATGTTTTTTATGCTAGAGAATCCTCTTATGGGATTGATAGATATTTTTATTCTAGATGCTCTGGTGTTTATGTATATTATAAGGAGCTATAAGATAAGTAAGCCGGCAGCATATCTCTTTATACCTTATATGGTATGGATACTTTTTGCCAGCTACCTGAATCTATATATTTATATCTATAATTAATCGAATAAGTTATTCTTTTAATGCTTCTATAAGCTCTGGAATCATAAGGTGAATATAGTTTTCATCTTGTGCGGTGAAGAAGTTATTGCTTATTTTGTACTTCTCATCAGTGGCTATCCCTGTGCTTATAGCTGGTTTTGCTATTGGTTTTATTGCAAGTTCAACTCCCTTTGTAATGCTGGTAAAATCAAACATCATTGCGGCAGCGCAGTGTCCTATCATTATTTTGTTAAGATCTCCAAATGTTTTTATCACCTCCATCATGGTGATATTATATGGCTGATCTTGGTTTTTTCTATATTCGGGAATTGCATCGCCGCACGCAAAAACCAGTGCGTCATATTCACACTCTCGCCCCCTTAAATTATTAATTGTGTCGTTTGTTTCTATCGCGATGCCCGAATTGGTTTTTATATTTACACTGTCAGCTACTGCATACACTTTGTAAGATATGCCATTTTCGTAGAATGCTTCTAAATATTCAAACAATCCTAGTCCGTTTACCGGATTCACCGCAATTACTGCTACTTTTTTACTCATAATTTTAATTTTTATTGGTTATTTTTAGTAACTTTGTTATCATTAGTACGTAAAGGTATTTTGATTGTTTTAAATTTGCAATAACGTACTTGGATGTTAGATAGTTACATGAGAGTAACTATTACTGAAAACCAATAAAATAATTTTCTAAAAAAATGAAAAATTTTCATCATGTTGGGGTTTGCCCTATAAGGGATATAATAAGTAAATTAGGCGACAAATGGTCTTTACTCACTTTGGTTACTCTGCACGCTAATGGGGTTATGCGATTTTCAGAAATAAATAAAACGATAGGGGATATATCGCAACGTATGCTTACTGTCACTTTGCGCTCTCTGGAGAGTGATGGATTAATAATAAGAGAGGTGTACCCGCAAGTGCCCCCTAAAGTAGAGTACTGCCTTACAGATAAGGGCAAAAGTTTGATGCCTCATATAGAGCAACTAGTAAAATGGGCTTTAGAGAATTAAATCATCTTTTTTATTATCTTTACCAATCAAACCTTAAAAATACTATAAATGAGAAAACCGAGCTTGTTTTTGGCTGTGCTGCTGTTTGTGTCGGCACTCTTAAATTCTTATAATTTATTCTCCTGTACAAATCTGATTGTTACTAAAAAAGCATCAAAGGATGGTTCTGTTATGCTTACATATTCTGCTGATTCGCATACTCGATATGGCACATTAGTACACATGCTTGGTGGGAAAAAGAGAATGGGTACTATGGTGCCTGTTTTGGAGTGGGGTAAGGAGAGGTATTTGGGAGAGATTCCTCAGGTGGAATACACATATAATGTTATTGGCAATATGAATGAGAAGCAGCTTGCCATTGGGGAATCTACTTGGGGTGGGATTGATTTGCTTAGTAAGCCGGCGGGGATTATGGATTATGGCTCTGCAATATATTTTACATTGCAAAGAGCATCCAATGCCAGGGAAGCAATAAAGGTATTTACCGATTTAATAGATACTTATGGATACGCTTCCAGCGGAGAATCTGTCTCTTTTACAGATCCTAATGAGGCGTGGTATTTAGAGATTATAGGGAAAAAAAGCCCCGATAAAGGAGCTGTGTGGGTTGCTGTCCGTATCCCAGATGGATATATCTCTGCTCATGCCAATTGTGCTAGGATTACTAATATCGATATGAATGATAAAGAGAATGTACTTTATTCACCAGATGTAATCTCTTATGCTCGTGATTTAGGTATTTTTAGTGGCAAAGATGATGAGTTTAGTTTTGCGGATGTGTATAATCCTTTGGATTTTAGTGCAATGAGGGGATGCGAGGCAAGGGTTTGGAGTTTCTTTAGAAAACATGGGGAGTTTGATGCCGATAAATATTTAGATTATGCAAGTGGGAAGAATCCTAAAAACAGGATGCCGCTATATGTAAAGGCAAAAGCGCCTATCTCATTTAAAGAGATTGCAGATATGATGAGGGATCATTATGAGGGTACCCCTTTTGATATGACACAAGATGTTGGGGCTGGTGGCCATGAATTGCCTTACAGATGGAGACCTATGAGCTTTAAGGTGGATAGCGTTGAGGTGTATAATGAGAGGGCAATTGCTACCCAGCAAACAGGTTTTTGGTTTGTAGCTCAATCCAGAAATTGGCTTCCCGATGCGATAGGAGGGCTGTTTTGGTTTGCTGTGGATGATGCGGGGACATCCCCTTTGACCCCCGTTTATTCTTCATCAAGAGAGATCTCGAATCACTATGCTTATGGCAATGGAAATATGATTGAATACTCTCCCACATCTATGTTTTGGCTGCAAAATAAAATTGCTCAATTTGCATATTTAAGATATAATCAGATAGGGGCAGAGGTGAGAGAGGTTATAGATGCGCATGAGAACAATATGGTTGAGGTGATAGCTAAAAATGAAGCTCAATTACTGGATAAATATGGTAATGCCAAAAGCTCTAAAAAAATGGTAAAGGAGCTGACAAAGTTCTCTGTAGCACAGGCAGATGCTCTGTTTAATAAATGGAATGAGTTTGACAAATATTTACTTGTGAAATATATTGATGGCAACACCAAAAAGCAGAACGAAGATGGCTCATTTTTGAACAACGGGCATTGCAAAACTATTCCACCTTCGCCAAATATGCCGGGCTACACAGAAAAATTCAAAAGAGCTATTAAAGAAGATCTTAAAAAATAATATGATAAATAAACCACATTTTAATATACTAGACGGATTGCGTGGGGTGGCAGCTATTATGGTTGTTTGGTTCCACATTTTTGAGGCTTTTGCAACAAGCCATTTAGATCAGCAGATCAACCACGGTTACCTGGCTGTAGATTTTTTCTTTATTTTATCGGGGTTTGTGATAGGCTATGCTTATGATGGCCGCTGGAAAACTATGAGTAAATGGGAGTTTCTCAAAAGGAGGATTATACGTTTGCAACCTATGGTTGTGATTGGTGCTCTTATAGGGGGAATAATGTTTTATACTCAGGGGTGCTCCGTATGGGATGTTACCATAGTATCGGTATTATCCCTTTTTGTAGCAACATTTATTAATGCTCTTATGATTCCTGCTACACCGGGAATGGAAGTGAGAGGGCTGGGGGAGATGTACCCTTTGAATGGCCCAACTTGGTCACTATTTTTTGAATATATAGGGAATATCCTATATGCCTTATTTATACATAAGCTACCTACAAAATTCTTAGTACTATTGGTAGCTGCAGCAGGGTGCGGATTGGGTTATTTTGCAATCTTTGGCCCTTATGGAGATATATGTGCAGGATTTCAGCTTACAGGGACAGAGTTTACTGCAGGCTTTTTAAGATTATTATTCTCATTTTCTGCAGGTTTATTATTATATCGTTTATTTAAGCCGGCAAAAGTAAAAGGGGCATTTTACTTATGTACTATTGCACTGGTTATTTTATTCTCAATACCTAGAATAGGGGGGGCAGAACATCTATGGTTAAATGGACTTTATGATACCATTTGTACTCTGCTCATTTTCCCTCTAATTGTATTTTACGGCGCATCGGGAACAATAAATAGCCCAACACTAAATAAAGTTTGCTCTTTCTTAGGGCAGATCTCATATCCATTATACATGGTGCACTATCCTTTTATATACCTTTACTATGCTTGGGTAAAAAATAATGAGCTTACATTTATGCAATCTCTTCCCGGAGCATTAGCCGTAGTCTTTGGTAGTATATTGCTAGCCTACGCTTGCTTAAAGCTATATGATATTCCGGTTCGCAAATTTTTGGCAAATAAGTTTAATAGGTAGATTCTTGCATCTGCATCTAATAAACCTATAAATAATATATTTACATTTTGATATTTTTAGTAAAATAATTGTATCAAAATGTAAATATTTTGTTTTTAAAATATTATGAATTAAATAATTAACATGAAATAGCAAGTTGCTAGAAACCCCACCTGAAATCGTGCGCGGTTGCGGCTATAGTGTGCGTTGTGTATCCGAGTAGAAACGAACTTATCGACGTCGTCGTTTTTTATAACCCACACATTTTCAATCGTGCGCATTCTCATTTGTGGGTCATCTACGCATTTGCACGATTATTACCTAATTGTTTTACTTAAAAGCCCTGATAGCTCTTTAATAGAGAACCCTTTGCTTATAATATTTCCCTCTTTATCTAATAAAACAAAATATGGGATAGAGTTAAAACCATATAAATCTGAGACTGTTTTACCTTTGTCAGGGGTAATAATATTTGTCCATTCAAACCCTTTTTCTGCTACTTTCTTTTTCCATGCCTTCTCATTGCCATCTATTGATACTCCAAGTATCTCAAACCCTTTATCAGAATATTCCGAATATAATCGTTTAAGTTCGGGTGCTGCTGCATTGCAAGGGGGGCACCAAGAAGCCCAAAAATCTATTAAAAGATATTTCCCATTAAAATCTGCAGGGCTATAATTTTTAGTGTTTTCAATATCCGGATATGAAAATGATGGGGCTTTTTGCTTGCTATCAGAGTTCTTCTCAGCTGCAAAAGTTCTGCATGATAATAAGCTGAGTGTAAATGTAATTACAATTGCCGTAAGTGTGATTTTAACTGTACTCATAATTATTGATTTTATATTAATAAATAAATTTCAATTATAGAGTCTTGATAAAATTGATTTCCTGACAAAAAAATGTCAGGAATCTTATAAAATGATGACTATTATAGTGACAAATGAGATATTAATTAAAAATCAAAGAAAGATGAGAACAACGAAATTTATTACCGGATTAGCTTTACTGTTTATTTTATTTATTTTGCCTTATGAAGAATCTTATGCTATAGAGCAATCGTGCATGAGTAATAAAGAGTGTATCAAGTGCAATGAGAATAAATTGGTTGTGGTGTGGAGTAGTGATGATCCAATGGTTGCAAAAAGGGTTGCTTTGATGTACCCTCATGCTGCGCAGGGAAATAAATGGTTTGATGAGGTTACTTTAGTTATTTGGGGGCCATCAGCTAAATTGATTGCTGATGATGTTGAGCTTCAAAACAAGATCGCTCAGATGAAAAAAGATGGTGTGGTAATAAAAGCGTGTATTGCGTGTGCAAATGAGTATGGCGTGGCAGATAAGTTAAAAGCACTTGGATATGAAGTTATCCCAATGGGAGCACCTCTAACAGATTATCTAAAGAGTGGATATAAGGTATTAACGTTCTAAAATAATATCTTTGTGATTAACAAACATTAAATTGTATGCAAGAAAGAGAAAAGATGGATTTTGAAAAATTGATAGAGGAGTATTCACCATTTCTGTTGAATAGAGCATATTATCTTTTATCCAATAAGGAAGATGCTGAGGATCTGGTGCAAGAGGTGTTTTATTCTGCCTATATAAGTTATCATAATTATAATGGGAAAGGGAGTATTAAGTCTTGGTTACAAGGCATACTTTACAATAAAACGATGGATTTATATAAGAAAAAGTATAAATACGGAACTAAAATTCAGATTAATTTCTCAACGGATTTTGATAAGCATGGGGAATGGAGTAGTGCCGATATTGAAAAGAATTGGTTTGGAGAACATAAGACAGAGCATGAGAATCTTCTTGATAATAGAGAGTTTAGAGATCAATTTTATGGCTGCTTGGAGGCGTTACCTCATAAATGGGGGGTAGTGGTGAAACTATGTTATTTGAGTGAGAATAAAGCTGAATATATTTGCTCAGAGCTGGGGATAACTCTTTCCAATTATTGGAAGCTATTGCAACGTAGTAGATTGCAATTACGTAGGTGTATAGATGCTAAATGGTTTAATTCTTAATTTATTGTTATTATGTATAAAGATTTCATTCACATATTTGTTCTTTCTTGCACTAAAGCAACGTTTTTGATTGAAAAGCAGCTGCATTCGAAGTTGAATATTCTGGAACAATTACAATTGAAGATCCATCTCTCTTTGTGCTCTCATTGCTCAGATTATACTAAAAAAGCAGAGCTACTGGATATGCTTGCTAAAATAGATGTACAGGAAAATGAGAATAAGGTGATTTTTAGCTCCTCTGAAATTGAAGCATTTAAAAAGAGAGTTTATAGTAAGATAAATCTATGATAAGAGATTGTGCTATAGTTGCTTGATTTTATGCAAACTGCTTAATAAAAATGAGTTCAGTACGATACTGAACTCATTTTTATTAAA
>CAZYQA010000120.1:0-6846 GCA_964649555.1 uncultured Muribaculaceae bacterium | reverse complement strand
CATAGAGGTAAAATGAGCGACGATTATAATCAATGGTTACCCAAAATATTACAACTGGGGATATACTTGAATACAAATCCGAGTTGGGACTCAAAAATAGAGCAAATATATATTGATAATGCAGGGGATGTAATTTTGGCATCAAGGGTAGGAGATCACAAAATAATTTTTGGTGATTTGAACGATATAGAAGAAAAATTTGAAAAATTAAATGCATTTTATAAGAATATACTTCCTACAGATACTTTAGGAAAATATAGGATTGTAAATCTAAAATATAAGAATCAAATAGTTTGTAAATTATAAATACGTTAAATTCCCATAAAATGAAAAATCTTATAGCAGCAATAGATTTGGGAACAACAAAAGTTGTAACCCTTGTAGGTGAGAGAACACTCACAGGAATTAACATACTAGCATTCAGCCAACAGCCTTCAAAAGGAATAATGAGAGGAGAAGTAGTTAATATCCAGCATGTACTAGACTCAATGATACCAACAATTAAAGAGGTAGAAGAGAGGATAGGTGCTAAGATAAATGAAGTATTTGTTGGTATAGCAGGTCAGAATATTAGATGTACATCTAATGGTAGTCAGATTTTACGCCCCAACCCAGATGATCTGATTAATAAAGATGAAATAGAAGCAATTACCCGTAATATGCATCGCACATTTTGCCAGGGAGATGAGGAGGTATTGCATGCTATACCACAATCATTCAATATAGATGATTTTATGGGAGTAGCAGATCCTGTTGGTATGATAGGCAAGCAGATATCTGCAAGCTACAAACTATTTATTGGTAAAAAGAACTCCGCTCAATATAGCAATAATGTAATAAAAAGAGCTGGGTTATATTTAAAGGAACTAATCCTAGAGCCACTCGCTTCTGCTGCTGCCGTACTTAGTGACGAAGAGAGAGAAATTGGAGTAGTGATGGTTGATATAGGAGGTGGAACATCAGATTTATTAATTATTCAGGATAATGTTATAAGACACGCTGCAGTTATCCCATTTGGTGGAAATTCAATCACCGAAGATATCAGAATCGGATGTGGAATTTCAGCTAAAAATGCCGAGCAATTAAAAATAGAACACGGCACATGCTATAGCGAATATGCACCGGAAAATAAAAGAATTATAATCCCCGGCATAGGAGGAAGAGAGAGTAGAGAAATTTCATTTAAATTCTTGGCAAACATAATTGAAGCACGTGTAGCAGAGATTATGGAAGCAGTAGATTATGAGATTGAAAGATCAGGATACGCAAAAAATATTAAAGGGGGGCTTGTACTAACCGGAGGCACATCTCAACTAGGGAATATATGTAAATTAGCGACTATCATTACGGGGCTTGAAACAAGAATTGCTGTCCCTGATAATGTAACAGTAGATGCTGGCATCCCGGATATTCAAAAACCAAATTTAGCAACTGCTGTTGGCTTAGTTATGAAAGGGTTTGAAAGAATGGAGAATGAGAACGCTATATACAACACCGTAACACCTTTTAAAAAGAAAGAAGAGGTAGTAGTAGAGGCAGACGAGTCTCAGAAAAACGAGGAAGTAAAAAAAGCAAAGAAAAGATTTAGTTTCTCAAAAATATTAGATACATTCAGCTCAGATAATATGTTTAAAAATAACGAGGCGTAAAAGTATGGAAAATACAGATTTTATGATGGTTCCAAATACTTGGCAAAGGAGTTCATCTATTATTAAGGTAATAGGAGTTGGAGGAGGTGGATGTAATGCCCTTAATGAGATGTTCAAGCAAGGTATCGTGGATGTTGAGTTTATGATTTGCAACACAGACCTGCAGTCGCTCAAAACAAATAATGTTCCTGAGAAACTAAGACTTGGAACGGATATTACAAAAGGACTTGGAGCAGGATGCGACCCTGAAAGGGGAAGAAGAGCTGCTACAGAATCAATTGATGAAATAAAAAAATCTCTGGAAGGGGAAACTGAGATGGTGTTCATTACTGCCGGAATGGGTGGTGGAACCGGAACAGGAGCAGCTCCGGTAATTGCTAAAATTGCAAAAGATATGGGTAAGCTTACTATTGGAGTTGTAACATTACCATTTAGAGATGAAGGAAACGAGTTTGTAAAGAGAGCTGTTATTGGCATCAAAGAACTACAAAAGCATGTAGATAGTTTATTGATTATAGACAACCAAAAATTATATCACATATTCAGCGAACTGAGAATATCCGAAGCATTCCAAAGGGCAAATGAAGTGTTATATACAGCGGTAAAAGGTATAGCGGAGATTATTACCAATCCTGGATTTATCAACGTGGACTTTGCTGACGTAAACATGGTGATGGAGAATAGCGGAATGGCAATCATGGGAATGGGAGAAGCAGAGGGCCCGGATAGAGCTATTGAGGCTGTAAGAAAGGCATTTGAATCTCCACTACTAAATGATTGTGATCTTACAACAGCTAAGGGAGCTTTAGTAAACATCACTGCAAGTGGCGAAGAGAATGGTATCAGCATGGCAGAGCTTTCACAAATCATGGATTATGTAAATAGTTACACCGGCTCTCCCGATAAATTCAAAAGAGGAGTAGTATTAGATCCATCGGTAGGGAACAAAATATGTGTTACGGTAGTAGCTACAGGCTTTGATATGCACAATTTACCCCAAGTAGATATAGATGAAAGAAAAGATGCTGCCATCACTCTTGGGGATAGTGGAATCTATGACACATCCAGAGCTAGATTTGTTGAGAGAAAGGGGGCAACATCAATAGTAGTTGATGCGGTATCAAATGATGAAGACTCATTATATAACGAATCTCCAAGGCACGAGATGAGTAATGTAGAAGAAAGCATTCAACCTGCTGCGGAATATCAAAGATATGAGAAGCCCCAAGGCAAACCTGTAATGATCCTGGAAGCGGGAGAAGATATAAAGGTTCTTGAACAGCAACCAGCATATATGAGAAGAAACAAGAAACTTGGTAAAGAGAGTGTTGAAACAAGAACAGCAACACCTGAAAGCACAAGAATGAGAATAACCAACGTTGATGGTAAACCACAACTTACCGATAACTCATATATACATAGGACACAAGATTAAATTATATGGATATACAACGAATAAACCAGTATAAGAATACATTTGATAGCATTTCTAAAAAAATATCAAATGAAAATGAAGAAGTTGTTGAAGTATGGCATGCGAGAGAGCTACAATCTTTATTGGGTTATGCTCGTTGGGAAAATTTTACAATAGCTATTAATAGAGCTATTGAATCATGTAAGTCACAGAAAATAAAGACAGATGATCATTTTCGTGACTTCACGAAATTAATAGAAATAGGTAAAGGGGGACAAAGACCTGTAGTGGATTATATGCTTACACGTTACGCATGTTATTTGATAGCACAAAATGGAGATCCTCGAAAGGAAGAAATAGCCTTTGCTCAAAGTTACTTTGCAGTACAAACACGAAAGATAGAATTAATTGAAGAACGAATTAATTTAATTTCACGTTTAGAAACACGAGAGAGATTAAGAGCTTCGAAAAGCAATTGAGTCAGAATATATATGAAAGAGGTGTTGATGATAAAGGGTTTGGTCGTATACGTTCAAAAGGTGATGCCGCATTATTCGGTGGCAATACAACCGAGCAAATGAAAACTATTTTAGGTGTAAAAAATGGAGCTCTTGCAGATCATTTACCTACATTAACTATTGCCGCTAAAAATCTTGCTACAGAAATGACAAATTATAATGTAGAGCAAAAAGATCTAAATGGTGAGAAGCCTATTACAGGAGAGCATATTCAAAACAATTTAAGTGTACGAGATATGCTTGAGAAAAGAGGAATAAAACCTGAGAATTTACCGCCAGCTGAAGATATAAAAAAGATAGAACGACGCGTGTCTAAAGAAGAAAAGATTATAGTAAAAAGCTACCTAAAAAATAAAAATAAAAAATAAGACTTTTATTATTAATTTTGCACACTAAAATATAATAAAATGAGTGAGAGAAAAAGAAGAGTGCGTTTTGCTCCAAGCCCAACAGGCCCATTACACATGGGAGGTGTTAGAACTGCTCTATATAATTATCTATTTACCAAGCAAGTTGGTGGAGATTTTATCTTAAGAATAGAAGATACAGATTCACAAAGATTTGTTCCTGGAGCAGAGAAATATATTATTGATTCATTAAGATGGTGTGGAATATATCCTAATGAAGGGGTAGATAAAGATGGTAACGTTGTAGAAACACCTTCTGCAGAGCATCCACATGCTCCATACAGGCAATCTCAACGTAAACATATTTATAAAGCTTATGCAGATCAATTAATTGAAAATGGATTTGCATATTACGCTTTTGATTTACCCGAAGAATTAGATGCAAAAAGAAAAGAGGCAGAGAGTAATAAATCTGTTTTCATATATAATTATCAAACTCGTAAAGAGCTAAAAAACTCTTTAACACTTCCAGCGGAAGAGGTAAAAAGATTACTTGAAACTACTAACAACTGGACAATCAGATTTAAAATCCCTGAAGATGAAACAGTTGCTATGGATGATCTTATCAGAGGACATATAGAAGTAAACACAAGCACATTAGATGATAAAGTGCTATGGAAATGTATAGACCAACTACCTACATATCACCTTGCAAATATTGTAGATGATCACTTAATGGAGATCACAGAGGTAATACGTGGAGAAGAGTGGTTACCTTCACTCCCATTGCATTATTTACTATACAAAGCATTCGGATGGCAAGATTCACAACCTCAGTTTGCACACCTTTCACTTCTATTAAAACCTGATGGAAAAGGAAAATTAAGCAAACGCGATGGAGATAGATTAGGCTTCCCAGTATTCCCATTAGAATGGGTAAATCCTGAAGGGGAAGTAAGTAGAGGATATAGAGAGGATGGTTATTATCCTGAAGCATTCATAAACTTATTAGCGTTATTAGGCTGGAACCCCGGCACTGAACAAGAATTATTCACAGTAGAGGGTTTAATCCCTGTATTCTCTCTTGACAGAGTAATCAAATCAGGCGCAAAATTCAATCCTGAAAAAGCGAAATGGTTTAATCAAGAATATCTTAGAAAGCAAACAGATTCACAACTAGCGGAGCAATTCTTACCGTATATTAAAGAAAACGGAGCATCTGCATCATTAGAGTATATCATTTTACTTTGTGGCTTAATTAAAGAAAGAGCACATTTTGTAAAAGAATTTTGGGGAATTTGTAGCTATTTCTTTGTAGCTCCGAGCAGCTATGCAGAAAATGATGTTAAAAAATTCTGGACAGCAGAAACAAAAGAGATTATAGAGAAAGTATTATTACATATCGAAAATATGGATATTACTGATTTTCCTACTAATTATAGTAACCTTTCAGCGGATGAGCCTGCAAAAGCATTAGAAGTATTACATAATGTAAAAGCAGAGCAAGTTGCAAATATTGAGCACCTTTTAACCGGATATGTTAAAGAGAACGGATTCAAGATGGGCAATGTTATGAATACTTTACGCTTATTCTTTGTAGGGGAAGCAAAAGGATTAGGAATTGCAGATATAATTTGGTTTATTGGCAAAGATGAAGCTATAAGAAGAATCAAACACGCAATAAAAACAATAGAAATATAACCTTAATTTACCTATTTTTTAACCTATTGTTACGGGGATGGCACTAACCTTTGCCATCCTCTTTTTATTTTATCACTTTTCCTTGAAAATAAGTATTCCAGTTATCTTTGGCATAACCACGCCCGATATTATTAAAAGAGGAAGCAGAAGCTCCCGAAACTATCATACCCTTATAAAATGCCTTCCAACTATCTTTTCCATATCCATTTCCTAAGTTGATAAAAGAAGATGCAGAAGCATCTGATACTACCATGCCCTTGTAAAAAACTTTCCAATTATCCTTTCCATATCCTCCACCCAAATCAGTAAATGATGATGCAGAGGCATCTGATACTTCAAGTCCATCGTAATACACCTTCCAAGTATCCTTATGATATCCTCTCCTTGAAGCAGCAGAACCTCCAGGTAAAGAAGTATTGCATTTCTCTCCCTTATAATAAGTATTCCAACTATCTTTTCCATAACCATCTCCTATGTACTCAAAAGAAGAAGGAGCAGCATGGTCAACAACTCTTCCTCTGTAAAATACTTTCCAAGCATCCTTTCCGTATCCACCTCCAAGATCTACAAAAGAGGATGATGATGCCTTCTCAACTTTTTTACCATTATAATATACAGCCCAAGTATCTTTCTTATACCCTCCTCTCTCTTCATTACATGTATGATTACATTGAGCAAAACTCATATTTTGCTGAGATAGTATAAGAAAAAAGATAAAAAATAGAATTGAGATAAACTTTTTCATAACATATTATTGAGCAATAAATCTATAAACAATATTTCCCACTTGCTTGTCAGGAGCTGTTGAAGATGCTGTAAATCTTGATCTTTTCGCAGCAGAAATAGCATATTCACGAATACATTCATCAGGTGCAGATGCAGAATCTATCACTTGGGCATCTATTACGTATCCACGCTTATTCACCACAATTCTCACTGAAACATCTCCCCCACCATAGCACTTATATACAGGAACCGGTAAAGAAATCGCTTTTCTACCATCCAATGAATAAGATATAACGGAAGGTCCTTTATAAGTTTGCTCTTTCTGAGATTTATTGTTTTTATCAGCTACTTTAACATCATCTGAGCCCTGATTTTTCATCGCCTCTCTTTTAGATGCATCCAACTTTTTCTGTAAGGCTGCAGCTTCATCATAAACTTGATTAGGATTTTTAAACCTATCATCTTTGAGAGCTTTAGAGCTTCTATCCACC
>CAZYQA010000119.1:0-6867 GCA_964649555.1 uncultured Muribaculaceae bacterium | reverse complement strand
AATGTATGTAACCAAGAACAAAATGTTGTGTCATTTTTTATTTTATAAAATCTAGCTAGACTTACTCTATCATTTTTTTCCTTTAAATATTTACATATTTTTGATAATTCTCCAAAATATAATAGTTCCAAAGTCATCCAGCTTGGCGGTGTTTTAGGGCTATTATATTTCTGTGTGTAGTGTTTTATAAATTGTTGCTTGTGATTACTATTTAGGATCTCTTTGATATGTTTTTTTATATCATCAAAAATATTAATTCTATGTCCGTTTCTGTTAATATATTCTTTTCTAAAAATACTTTCTTTATTATGCCAATGAGATCCGTATTTATGGCTTAGCTGATAAATTAATTGAGTTCGGAGTGAAATTTCAATACGTTCTATTGCATCAAATATTATAAGCCGTAGTTTCCTATCAAACTTATATAGATTATAAATATTGTCCCAATTTGTTCCTTCAATATAATTATCGGTGATTTTGCCATCGCTATCTATTTTTTTAAAAGGGTGCATATATGCGCTTAATCTATAGTAGCTTATGTTCGATAAGTGTCTTTTGGATCTCTCTTTATCATCTATTATGAGATTTCTACTTTTTAGAAGATCAACTTGTTCTTCAAATGTAAGTGCAGGCTTAGTATATTTCATTTTAGATTAATCATTTAATCAAAGATAATTATTTTCATTAACTTTGCGTTCAAATTTGAAATTGAATGAAAAAGATTATACTTACGGGTGATAGACCCACCGGAAGATTACATTTAGGGCACTTTGTTGGCTCGCTTAGGAGAAGAGTTGAGCTACAAAACTCAGGAGAGTTTGAGAAGATTTTTATTATGATCGCTGATGCTCAGGCATTAACCGATAATGCGGATAATCCTGATAAAGTGCGTGAGAATATCATTGAGGTAGCTTTAGATTATTTATCTTGTGGGATTGATCCTAAAAAATCTACTATCTTTATTCAGTCTCAGGTGGCAGAGCTGTGCGAGTTGGCATTCTATTATATGAATCTTGTAACAGTACAAAGGCTTCAACGTAACCCAACTGTAAAAGCAGAAATGCAAATGAGAGGGTTCTCTGATGAGACAGAATCTGATAATAAAAAGGGATTGCCTGTGGGGTTCTTTACTTACCCGATCAGCCAGGCTTCAGATATTACTGCATTCAAAGCTACGCACGTGCCGGTAGGGGAGGATCAAAAACCAATGCTCGAGCAAACCAACGAGATTGTACGTAAGTTTAATTCTGTATATGCTCCTGTGCTTATTGAGCCTGAAATCATGCTTCCAGATAATGCTGCTTGTTTGAGGCTGCCTGGCACTGATGGAAAAGCTAAAATGAGTAAATCTCTTGGTAACTGTATCTATTTAGCTGATAGTGCTGAAGATGTGAAGAAGAAAGTAATGAGTATGTATACAGATCCTGATCACTTGAAAGTAACAGATCCTGGAAAGATTGAGGGAAATACGGTATTTACATATCTTGATGCTTTTTGCAAGCCTGAGCATTTTGATAAATATTTACCTGAGTATCCAAATTTGGATGAGCTTAAAGCTCATTACCAAAGAGGTGGCTTAGGAGATGTAAAAGTTAAACGTTTCTTAGAAGCAATTTTACAAGAGCTTTTAGAGCCTATCCGTCAAAAGAGAAAAGAGCTTGAAAAAGATATTGTAGCTATATATGATATATTGAAGGAGGGATCGGATGAAGCTAGAGCTGCAGCCGCTGCAACTGTTGAAGAGGTGAAAGATGCAATGAAAATAAATTACTTCAATGATAAAGAGTTTATACAAAGCCAAGCTAGTAAGTATTAATAAATTAGCTCTTTAATAATAATTACGCAAAGCCATAAACTATAGGCAAGTTTAATTCCAGAGCTAAGTATTACACCTAAAAAGGCACCCCATGCAATTTTAAATTCGGGGGTGTCTATTTTTTTTGTCTGTAAAAACTCCCCAATAAGAGCTCCTATAAACGATCCGATAAACATTCCGAATGGTGGAAAAAACACCGCACCTGCAATAAGCCCAATAAAAGAGCCTATTGAAGCTGAACGAGAGCCTCCTGCTCTTTTTGCAAAATATGGAGCAATAAAGTTATCTGCAATAGATACGATTGCCATTGCCACTCCAAATAATATTAGCCAAGTCAAAGATATTTCTGAATAAGAGGTGAAGTAAAATAAGAGCAATCCTATAAAACTTAAAAAAGGGCCGGGTAAAACGGGAATAAATGCTCCTAGAACCCCTCCGATAGAGAAAAGAATAGAAAAAATGATTATAATTATTTGAAGCATAAGATGTTTTTAAAAAAATATAACTTTTTATTGAACCAAACTAAAAAACAAATGTTATTTATATGAAATAGTTTTTTAAGTTAGGTTAAGTCGGAAGGAGCCACATTACTCGGGAGAGATAGTGGCTCTATTTTTTTATTTATCCAACTCTTTATTTATCAGCTCAACCATCTCATTAAACTCTTCTTGCTCAAATAATCTGGTGAGCATTATAATTTTACCCTCTTTGTTGAGAATTATATTCCTTGTAACTCCTGCCCCTTTAGCGCAGAATAAGCCGAATATATCCCCTTTGAGATCGAGAGCAATTGGATATGTTACAGGTATAGATGCTGCAAACTTCTCAACAGCCGCAGCAGACTCTTTTAGATCTATTCCATATAAAGCAAAATCTTTATTATCCTTTAATTTAAGCCATATATCTTTTTCAATAAATGGCATCTCTTTACGGCATACACCGCACCAACTCGCAGTGAATTGAAGCATTACTACTTTTCCTCTCAATGCTTTTATAGAGGTGGATTCCCCATTAGGCAATACAATATCAAAATCGGGGCACATATCTCCAACTTTAACAATATATCCTCTATCATCATTTTGAGAGTTTTGTGCATATAAATTATCTCCGATAAATAGATATGCAAGCATACTGATAATAATAAATAATTTCTTCATAATATGAGTTTTAAACTATTTTTCCACCGTTTTTACCGCTATAAGTTCCATCAATAATTGTATGAACTCCGTTTACTAATACATGATCTATCCCTTTTGCAAATTGATGCGGCTCTCCAAATGTTGCAGTATCTGTGATAGTAGCCGGGATGAAAATTACTATATCTGCCGCATAACCAGGTGTAATCAACCCTCTATCTTTAAGGTTTAATCTGCTTGCAGGGAGAGATGTACATTTTCTTATACCCTCTTCAAGTGAGCAAATTTTATCCTCTCTCACATATTTGCCGAAAAATCTTGGGAATGTGCCATAAGAGCGTGGATGAGGAATAGAATCCCCTAAAACACCCACCGGAGAATATACGCTACCATCGGATGCAGGCATACAGAGCGGATGAGATAAAATTAATTTTGCACTATTCTCATTCATGGCAAACCCTGCTATCTGAACACTCAAGTTTTCTGTTATAAGAAGATGCTTTATTGTATCCCAAAGATTCAAGCCTGATATATCCATGCACTCTTTCAGATTCTTTCCTGAGAATTTGCTGTTTTCTGGCACTTTGCATCCTGCAATAAGAATATTTTGTGCCCCTCCAAGCCTTTTTATTCTGGAATTTGCATACTCTCCAATCTCTTTGGATTTACTTTTATTTTGTAATCTGGCAATTATATCCTCTTTAGAGCCGGCTCTCTCATTCAGCGGAATAAAAGAGGTAAGCCCTGTAGAGAAAGCCACATAAGGGTATCTATCAAATGCAATATCTACTCCTGCAGCTTTTGCCTCTTCTATCTGCTTCAATAGATTCGCAGCTTTATGCCAGTTAGGTTCATTTTGTGCTTTAAGATGGGATATTTGAAGCCTTACACCTGAGTTTTTTGCAATAGCAATAGATTCCGCAACAGATTCTTCAACTCTGTCATCCTCATTCCTCATGTGAATTGCAAGTATTCCGTTATGGTTTGCCACAACTCTGCAAAGTTCCTCAATTTCGCTATCGCTGGCATAAGAGCCGGGGGCATATTCCAACCCGCAAGATAGCCCTGCACTCCCTTGCCTGAGTTGATCATCCAGAATAGCGCACATTTGTTGAATCTGCGCTGCCGTTGCAGGTGTGTTATCATCCCCCACAACAAAGGATCTTAATTGCCCTTGTCCGGTTAAACTTTTATAGTTTATAGCAGGGTTTACAGCTTCTATCTCTTTGTAAAAATCTGCTATCGTATTTCTTTTTGATGATGGAAAAGGGGAATCTCCGCAATTACCCCCTATATCTGTAGTTATTCCTTGATATATCCTGCTATCTCCCAGAGGGGCATCCAAAATATTTGTATCGGTATGAGTGTGGATATCTATAAATCCGGGAGAAACCACCATTTCATTAGCATTGATAACTTGGGATTCCGACGCAAAATTTTCAATATTCCCAAGATTTCCAATGGCAGCTATTTTTCCATTCTTGATCCCAATCATTCCGGGAAATGGATTTGATCCATCCCCCTTGTATATATTTCCATTATATATTACCGTATCAAATTGGCTATTTACTTTGCATCCTGTTGCTATTGATGAAAGTATAGCAGGTGCACCTATTGCAGCCGTAAGAGAGCCTAATTTTAGAGCTCCAGATTTGAAAAACTCACGTCTGTTGAGGCTTTTTTTAGTTGATTCCATAGTTTTTATCTTAAGCGGTTATTGATTCAAGTTTCCGAGAACTTTTACTCCCGGGGTTGAGTAAACAAACATCTGTTCATTATCTCCATACACAAATAAAGCATCTACCCCCGGCATATTTTTGATCTCTTCTTTTGCTCTATCCAGTCCTATAACCATAAAATATGTAGCGTAAGCGTCAGCTAGTGTCGCATTATCTGCAATTACGGTTGCACTCAAAAGATTATGCTTTACAGGGTATCCTGTTTTTGGGTCTATAGTATGAGAAAATTTCTCTCCATCCTCTATATAATATTTTCTGTAATTTCCCGAAGTAACCAACCCTTTGTCGGATAATAAAATAATTGCCTCCAATGATTGCCCCGGCAAGAAATTTCCATCTATGGGCTTATCTATTCCAACTCTCCATTCTTCATTATTTGCATTTAATCCTTTGCAAAGAACTTCTCCTCCAACTTCAATTAAAAAATTATCTATCCCCATGGCAAGTAATTTATCTCCAATAAAATCACAAGTGTATCCTTGTGCTATCGCATTGAAATTTAATCTTATATTAGGATGTTTCTTAACCAATTTATTACCCTCGATAAAAACTTTATCCATACCCACGAATTTCAATATCGAATCAATCTTTTGTTGCGACATTTTCTCTTTATTTTTGAATCCGAATCCCCATGCATCAAAAAGTGGTGCAGCAGAAACATCAAAGTATCCATTGCTCTCCTTATATATTTTGTATGAGTCAAAGAAAATATTGAAGAAAATAGAATCAATGGTTATATCTTCTCCTTTATTAAATTTACTAATCAATGATAATGAGTCATATCCACTTACAGACTTATTAATTTGCTCAAAGTATAGGGTTATGCTATCTTTCAAAGATAGCTCCGGTTTTTTTGGGTCCTTATAAACAATATGATAAGTACCACCCTGTGCAAATCCGTCTAATACAAGGTAAACATCTTTTTTATTTGTATTGCACGCATTTATTATAACCCCAATAACTATAAGGATTACAGATAGTTTAATAGCATTTAGTTTCATATATATTCCAAGTGCCAGATGGCACGATTTTAGTACAAAAATAGAAAAAAAATCAAACTATTGTTTCCCTCGCAAAAAATGTGCATTTTTGCGTTTTATTTCTTAGAAAAACACAAATGAATTCATTAAAAAAACTGTTGATATGTGCTTCTGCCCTTTTAATAGGGTTTACATCTTGTAAGAAAGATGATGATGAGTCTTTACCTACAATTTCAGGAACCATTGATTATAATCTCCCTTTATATGGCTATATTGGGGAGAAATTTGAGCTAAAGGCTGTTGGCCAAACATATCCGACCGATGTGGAATTTAGTTGGGTGTGTCAAGGTATGAGAACAGATACAGTAAAAGGAAGAGATGTATCATTTGAAATCCCGGATTCTTTGGCAACTTTCACTGTTCAGCTAAGGATGCAAAAAGAGGGTTACTCTTTAAGAACTCAAACAAGATACATTACATCTGTAAATCCTTCGAAAAAAGAGGGATCAATCACAGGGATTGTATATCCTGATAAATCATTTACAGATACAAGAGATAATAATATTTACTCAATTATAGAGCTTGGAAGTTTATATTGGTTTGCAGAAAATCTTCGTTGGGCAGGTACAGAGTCTGATCCTGTTGGAGCAGGTTATGCAGGAGTTGATATAATGGGGCAAACATTATACGGAAGGCTTTACACATGGAAAGATGCTACAGGTGGAGTTACATCTAAGGGGCTTGGAGCAGGTACTCAAGGGGTTTGTCCGGATGGTTGGAGTATTCCTACTAATGAAGATTGGGAAGATTTTGCAAAAGCTATAAACAATAATGTGGAATTACCGTTTGTAAATAATTGGAGTAAACTTGGAGAGAAGTTAATTCCTCAGGATGCAGAGTTTAATGAGACTCAGATATGGCAGTTTTCAGGAAACGTTTGGGCTTCAAACCCATATTTGTGGAATGCAATACCTGCAGGTAATTGTGTAAATGATTATAGTAACTTTGACGGATTGAACTCTTATGGTTTCTGGTGGAGCTCAACTGAGAAAGATTCGCAAAATGCTAACTATAGATATATTTTCTATAATCAACCTGATTTCCCGATGAACTTTACTTCTAAAGATGGCTTTGGAGCATCGGTGAGATGTGTAAAAAAGATTAATTAACGCTTAGATTAGAAAAAAATATGAAAA
>CAZYQA010000118.1:0-6875 GCA_964649555.1 uncultured Muribaculaceae bacterium | reverse complement strand
GCAATAAGCTGTACAAAAGAGATTAATATTCAGCAAGAGGATATATTAAATAAAGTTTTACTTAAAGCTATTCCAGAAATAGAGTATAAAAATGGAACAATTGAGCCTATCACCCGTGCAAGCGTTGTTGTGAATAACTATGTATTAGAGATATATAGTGATGCGGAGTGTACAAATCCCCAAAACATATTTGATAGCGCAAGTGGGAAAACCAATCATGCTACATCTACAGATGGAAATTTTTCACTAATTCTTGATCGCACTAAAGAGTATTATTGCATTATATGGGCAGATAACAACAATACTATATACAATACAGATGACCTAAAAGCTGTGACACTAAATACAGATAAAAAGCCTATTGAGGCATTTGCCGGTAAAACAAAGATTACAGGGGTAAACAAAAATATCAGCGCAAAACTTACTCGTGCAGTAGCAAAGATTAACCTTTGCGATAAAAACGGCATGACTACAGGCAAGAGTATAAATCTCAAATACTCTCATTATCCAACTATCAATATTGTCAATGGCACGCTTTCGGGAACAGCTCTTAATGAAGATTACAACATAACATCTGCAGCATCTGCAGCAAACGCACCTTTTGGCGAATTCTGGCTGTTAGCTCCAACCACTGCATCCTCGTTCAATCTCACATTCCATGCTCAGGGGGAGTCTCAAGCTACAACAGTAGAAAACATCATTTACCAAGCAAACTATATTACAAACATTACAGGTAAATATGTAGCACCATAAAATAACAAAGCTATTAAATGAATAAAATAACTAAATATTATGAATAAAACACTTCTAACAGTTGTCTTGGCCATTGCAACAATTTTTACAAGTTGCAACAAAGAGGATTCTGAATTATCAAATATACAAGATCCCAAAACTACATTTAATATAACTATAGATGGTTTAGCTACTCGCGCTATAGCCCCAACACGCTATATAATGGAGGTTTACCAGGTAACAAATCCTAATGATGCAGTTAGTGGTACCCCTTTACAACGCTTCGAAGCAGTAAACGGGACATTTGATGTCATTCTAAAAGAGGGAGTAAATTATGCTTGCCTATTCTTTGCAGATTATGGCAATAAAGATGAATCATATAATGAGTACAATGCAGAAAATCTTAAAGAAATAAAAATAATAGCACAAACCGGCCAGATGGCATACGGCGGGGCTGTAAGATTCACATATCAAAATAAAGATGTAAATAAACCATATCTGAATGTAACTCTTAAACACATTGTTGCTCAAATAAATTTCATACAAATAGAAGATTTTACCTCAGACAACAATAAACTTGTAGTGCTATTGCCAAAAACATTTGCTTTAAACCTTGATGGAAATATTGCTACAGAGATAGCTAAGACCAACACTCTCACATTCACAGGAATACCCAAAATATCAGGTAGAACAGCTATAGGTATGGGCTATATCATTGCTGCATACTCAACACAAACTGTTATGGATATTAAAACAACTTTCAATGATGAGGTGGTAAAAACCATAAGTAATGTCCCATTCCAATGTAATTACCGCACAAATATCAGCGGTGCATACTCCAACCTATACGAAACAACAATTTCAGTATCATGTGAAGAAGAATGGGAGACACCTGACAATAATATAACTAAAAATAGTAAATAGAATAATGAAAAAGAATATATATATAATGGTAGCAATGCTGGCGGGAGTGTTTGCAAGTTGCCAAAAGAGCAATCTACCTAATGAAATCATTACAGATAGGGAGCAATCGGTAACAATAAACCTGTTAGCTGATGATGCAGTAAACACACGTGCTGCTGCGGATGGTATTGCACAATACATCATTGAAGTGTATAGTGATGCTACATATACTACTCCTCTAAATATCTTTGGAGAGGGAGAAAATGCAACTAATCAATCAAAATCTGCAAATGGCGCATTTAATATCATACTCGACCGTACCGTAGATTATTATTGCCTGTTCTGGGCAGATAAAGATGCAACAGTTTATACTACAACAAGCCTTAAAACGGTAGCCCTTGTATCGGGCAAAACCCCTGTTCAAGCATGGTTCGGCTCAAAGGTGTTGAGAGGCAAAGAAACATATCACAATATAGTACTAAAACGTGCCGTAGCTAAACTGAATTTGCTGGAAACAGGTACTATCCTTCCAAACTCAACACTAAGAGCAACCTTTGATGAACCAACAATATTCAATGTTGCAGATTCAACAGTTAATACACATGTATCCCGCACCATAGCTATTCCAAATACAGAAGCAGTAATAGGAACACCATCAACACCTGCAAAAATAAACAATACAGATATCTTTATACTTGCACCTGCTACAACACAATATGTAACCGCAATTACATTACAGTGTTCGGCTGAAGAACCATTTAATATTAGCAATATCCCATTTCAAGCAAATTATACAACTAATATAAAAGGACATTACACTACTCTTGCCAACGAAACATTTAATGTTTCATGCGATGACACATGGGAAAATCCAGATAATGATAGTGATATTTATCCACATTTATACGAAGATTATACAATAGCAAGACAACCCTCAGGAGAAGGTACTCAGGCATCACCTTATTTACTGAAATGCGCTGCACACATTAAATGGCTTCAGAATTTATCCAAAGAAAGCTCCAATACTAAAGGAAAATACTTCAAAATGGCCACTGATATCAAAATTTTTAGTAGTAATTGGGAGCCAATAGGAGATTCTCATAATAATTTTCTTGGCAATTTTGATGGAAATGGTCATAAGTTTACAGGCAAACTTATCGCACATCATTCCAGAAATTTCCGATTCGGTATTTTTGGCTCTATTGGAGCTCCAAGTGAAGTTAAAAACTTAATTAATGAGGCCGAAGTAATTGCACCCCGAGCAGGTTCTGTAGGAGGAATATCAGGAGAAACAAAAGGGGGTAAAATTATAAACTGCAAGAATACAGCTAAAATAACAGCTAAAAACTTTTGTGCCGGGATCGTGGGCTATATACATTTCTTACTTCATGAGAGTTATCCCAATCTAAATGAAATAACACTTATTTCGGGTTGTGAAAATAGCGGTGAAATTATTTGTCTTGAAGGATTTCTAAATTTTGACAATAAATTATACTCTTGCGTAGGTGGAATAACCGGAGAAATATATTTCGATCCGGCTAAAACAATTACTGATATAAATGAGGCAGTAGTAATATTTGAAAACAATAAAAATAGTGGAAATATTGTTGCACCTGAAAATTGTGTATATACAGGAGGAATTATCGGAGAAACAAGTTTTATAAATGGAATATGCAAGCTTAAACGATGCTCTAATACGGGTGTTGTAAAGATGGGCACAAATATAGCTACACAAAATATAGGTAATATTAGTAATATGATGCTGGGATTACTTATAGGTGGAGATAACAAGGGGTATCCTCAAGGAGAGATTATCATTGAAGATTAATACAAAAAAATAAGAGAAGGGTGTCTCGTTTTCAGACACCCTTCTCTTTTATAAAATTAAATGCTACTTAATATTTGGTAGAGCATCAAGATATTTAACTAATTCATCCTCAGAAGAAGGTCTCAAAGCATTAGGCTCAACAACCTTGCCATCAGGGCCTATAATAATAAATCTAGGGATATATTTTATATCAAAAAATTGCGACAAAGATCTATCACCACCATTGTGTAATTGAATACCGGTCATATCATTTTTCTTTACAAATGCGTCCCAATCAGCAACATTCTTATCAGTAGATAAACTTACAAATTCAATCTTTTTACCATGCATCTTCTTCTCTAACTCTTTAAGAAAAGGGATCTCTTTTTTACATGGCCCACACCAAGTAGCCCAAACATCCAAATAGATATACTTACCTGCAAAATCAGCAAGCGTATATGTCTTTCCATTGATATCCTGATATTTAAAATCAGGAACTTTTTCTCCAGCTTTTGCACTATTTTCCTGAGCAAAAACGCCTACCGAAACAAGCAACATAGTTGCTAAAACACATAATGACTTAAAAAACTTCATATCTCAAATTTTAATTGTTTATGTAAAGTTATAACATTTTTGGAAATTATTGGTTTATATATATCCATATAGTTATTAGTTATGAAGCGAATTAATTCAATATTACAGTTTTCTGTACTTATTTTATGTGTATATCTGATTTATATAATATCGGCAGCAATATTTAATGATGTGGTATATTTCAGATCGCCCCAATTAATGAAAACACAATTATACCTTTGTTTATGGTTTATGTTTGTATTCTTTGTGGGCTTTTTCTCATCACATGAGAAAATAAAATATCTGATAAAAAACTCATTTTTCTTTATAATTTCAATTCCTTATCTTAATATAATCGATTATATGGGATGGGACAGATACTTCACAGATTATGAAATTGGGATCCTGAGATTTATTCCGCTACTAAGGGGTGGGTTTGCTTTGGCCTATGTTGCAAACTGGCTCTCTCTTAGCAAGGTAGGATCTCTTTTCATGTCATATATAATAGTGCTCATATCTTTTCTATATTTCAGTAGCTTAATATTTTACGAGGTGGAGAGAGGTGTCAATACAGGTGTTGCTACTTTTTGGGACTCGCTTTGGTGGGCATTAATGGATGCAACTACTGTTGGCTCAAACATCTATGCTGTTACCGGAATAGGAAAGGTTTTATCGGTCTTATTGGCGGCACTGGGAATGATGATGTTCCCGATATTCACAGTTTACATAACCAATGTAATGGAGGTGGCCATGAAAAAGGATAGGAAAGATCAGATGCAAGCAGCAAGTGATGATGCTCAAGCGGCTGCCACTGCAGCAAAAGCAGCTGCTCAGGCTGCAGAAAATGCTGCAAATAAGATAATGGAGACAAACTCAGCAGAATCGAACACAAAATAATACCATGAAAAAGTTTTTACAACGATTTCGTCCCCTGTTCTCATTTGTAAAAGCAGTTGCAGTATTATTATCCTATTTTATTGCAGATTTATTGAATAGATTTATACATGAGGGGGACAAAACATACTTAGGACAAATCCTGGCATGCACCGCTGTAATTGTAGTAATGGATAAAGAAAATCTAAAAAAGACATTACAAACTGCATCAATGCGGGTTTGGGGTACGCTCATTGGTGCAATTATATCATGTATATACCTTACAATATTTGATTTCTCAATACTAGGTATGATTCTCACAATCTTTATATTAAATCTTATATGCAACGGATTAAACATTCCCGATGATGGAAAAATGGCAACAGTTACTCTTGTTGTGATATTGGTTTCATCAACATTTGTAAATGATATGTCGCCGGTAGAATTAGGGGTGCTAAGATTTACCGAATATGCAGTTGGGGCACTTATAGGAGTGTTTTCGATATGGTGCCTTACTTATGTTGAAAGAAAATACAATATCCCGGGTGAAGATGAAGATGATACTATTTCTGAGGATATACAAAAGTAGTATCAAGCACATTCCCTTCTCTGTCAAGAAGTTTTAGAGTCATCCTCTTTTTATTTACATTCAAATGCAAAGCACCCACAGTATTATCCCCCTCACTCCATCTGAATTTAATCTTATCAGCATTATATTTAAGATCCTCATCTCTATTATAATCTGCACCTCTCTCATTATCAGAAGATGGATTTTGGATATAAACAGTCCCTTTCCCATCTGCCACCACTTTACCATCATAAATTGGGTGAGTACTCATATAAATATGATTATTAGCCCCAAGCGCTAAACTTATACCCAACTCATCAAATAGTTTGCTCCATCTGGCATACTGAGAATCCTTTCCATCTTGCCCGTAAAACCATTGATAATGCTCACAAACAACTTTATATTTAGCTGGGTTCTCAGCAACAACCTTTCTTACCCACTCCTGAGCATTTTGCAGCCCCTCATCTGATTTCATCGCCTCATTATTTAGCATAATAAACAAAACATCTCCATACTTAAAAAAATAAGAGACACCCTCTTCACCCTTATAACCATTAAGAGGATAAGCATTCGCATACTTAAAAAACTCATTGGAAGTTTTGATATATCCGCGTGACATATCATCATGGTTACCATTCACACCAGCCCACATATACTTATGAAAATTCTCCTCTCTATACATCTGTTTCCAGAAAGAGTAACTTCCCCCCCATGCAATAATATCGCCCAGGTGCAATACAAACTTTATAGGATCTTCATGCTGAGCAACCTTATCAACCATTTTCATAGCAGCTTCAGTTCTTGCATAAGCAGGAGTATATACATGAAAATCTGAAATTACACATGCACTCCACTCGTTTGCTCCACAGGTATGAAAATAATGAATGTCACTTGTATCTTTATCGGTAATAATCCTATATTTATAAGACTTATTTTTTTTCAAATCCTTTAATTGAGCATCATATTTACATATAATTACATTTTCATATATATCTTTTCCATCGGCACTTTTAGAGTATATACTATCATAAACTTTACAGATTGTCCCCCTAAAATTCAATGAATTTTTCCAACTTGTCTTATCAGCAATGTCATATTCAATGTATGCATTTTTAATATCGGAAGATGTAGCCCAGCTTATATTCATCTCCCTATCTGTTGTTTGAGAGGGGCAAGCCACAATACTAAAAGAGGATAATGATCCATTAGAAGTCTTTTGTGCAAAAAGGTTTATTGAAATAGAGAAAAAGATAAAAAAAGTAAAAAAAAAATTCATAGGGACAGTTAGTTTACATAATGAGCTACAAAGATAAATAAATTATTAAAATTGTTTATAACTTAATTAAATGTCCACTTTTTGTCAACTCGCAATATAGCTATTCTCAATCTGATATTATATATTTTTGCCCATAGCGAATA
>CAZYQA010000117.1:0-6898 GCA_964649555.1 uncultured Muribaculaceae bacterium | reverse complement strand
TAGAATAATACTTAACAGAAATCTTTTCATCCTTTATATACTTTTGCATTTACAACAAAAGTATATAAAAATATTAATATTATAAGGTGATACCAAAACTTTATTCATGCAGTGATATTAATAGCAATTGAACCTATGACTAATTATCACAGGTTCAATCACATAAGGAGTTTACCCTCTGTGCGGATATGGTTTTTAATAATCTTTGAATTTTTCGAGCCTCTTACTCACAATCCACAAGGAGTCTTTACCACATGCTGATTTTTACTCATATCGATTAACGTTTATGACAACTTGGGCAACAGTAGTAACAACCATCTACATTGGAGTAATAGTCTTTTGCCTTTTTGACGGCATCTGCACAGTTTGAAAAATAACCTAACCCAATTAGATTTGAACTGTGAGGTAAATAACTGCATGTACTTTTGTGTACTTCATGCTCACCCGACGATTGAGCATTCTTGTTTACGTAATAATAATCCATAACATGAAAAATTTAGATAAATCAACCCCTTTGTTTTAAGTGTAGTTTGCAGGGTTGATGTAAACAAACTACTTGTTTTATAATTCTGAACTATTGATAATATACACTACCACTCCGACCTGATTTTCTGTATGTTCTTCGGCTGAAATTCGATTGATTCTCACATCAAAAATCTGTGAATATCCCTGCTCACACAATTTGGAAATCTCCGAGTTATTGGCTCGCGGAACATATCCAAGTTTTGTCTCGCCAAAATATATAGCGACAGCTTTGGGGTCATACTTATTATCCATCTCACGCTCAAAGCGTAATTTTAGCCCAATTTTGAGTATATCGAATACCTCAACACCGTCCCAATAGGTAAATCCGGCTAAATCGAAATTTGTAAAATATAATCGTTTCATATCAATCATGACATTATTATTTTTGAATATAGGTCATCTTCTCTGCAATATCTCGATATGAATCAATCGATATTTCAGAGTTTGACTTTGTTTTAGCTGTATTGGCATCAATATATAGCACTATTAAGTAACTCATATTATAAACAGATAGATTAATGGCGGTTGTTATCTTATTCATTGATAGCCCATTCACAAACATAGCCGTGTATTCTGACGTATTTACATCTATCGGCATATAACGTTCCACAAGAAAATCGCCCAATGTTGAAGAATAAGCTGTTTTGACCATTACAGCTGATGATTGAAGTCGGTCATTACTATCAAATAGAAACATTGCGACAGGGGCAGATGAAGAGTAACTTGAGTATCCAATAGCGTCGGCTGTTTCATTATCCGGTTTTCCATACTGAGCTATAATCTGACTTCGGGTCTTACCCCATTCAATGGATGGAGTTTTATACAGATTAAATTTAGGCTCCACGACTATTTGTATAGATTTTGAGGCAGAGCCACTGCTCAATTTAATTTTTGTCTCTCCCACACGCTGCGCCGTAACCACACCGGCATTCGACACTTTAGCATGAAACTCATTTTCAGAGACATAGGAGATCGGCTGTGTCGAAACTGCATTTATGCTTGCAGTTTGCTTATAGTTTAAAACTATTGGGGATTGATTTGTAACCTGAATGGTTTGGTCGTCTTTAGAACAACTTGAGAAGACTGCCACGAAAAGCAGAGCAGCAATTGTGAGTTTTTTTGTTTTCATTTTCCTTTGTGTTTTTAATTAAACTTTAATTACAACACAAAGATGATATGTTTATGTGCATCCAATCTGCACAACAAAAAAGGAGTTCATAATTATTACGAACCCCTTTATATAGCGCTGATTTACAACTGCATCTTTTTTAAATCATTGATACACTGTGAAACGACATATAAATATACCGTTGCCACTATATGAATGGCAGATGTAAGCTCTTTTGCCGTTGCATCAGGAGCCGTGTGTGATTCACTATTACGCCATTGTTTAACAAGATCTAAATAGGCGTAAAATTTTTGATAGCGTGCATCTGTATTATATTTTAAGCCTCTTAGACAAGAGAAGGCAAATATACAATCAATGAAAGTTGCCATACAATCCTCTTTATTGCTTTTAACCTCTTCTTTGTGTATGATATAGTAGAGTTTTTTGAGGAAAGGTTCAAATTTAGTTACTATCGTATTAAAATGGCGACGTTTCTCTACAAGTTTTATCTTGTCTCGGCAATATAAGTGATTAAAGGAGTCTAACAAAACATCATTAGCTCCATCTATTGATGATATTGTCGGAGTATTTATAACCCTTATTAAATACTCAATAGCTTCACTACACGGTGGCAAGTACTGCTGTATATCCATAAATTCGTGCTCTATGTCACTCGCAAACTTCTCCTTAAATATCTCTGGAATAAATGGCAGGTCTGTTTCTCTATTTTTGTAGTTTTCGTACATTACTTTTGCCATTTGAGTCATCACATTTTTGTAAAAATCCGAATTTTCAAATAACTTACCAAAACTATCCATTTGTTCTACATAACATCCACGTGCTATTTCGTCAAATATTTCCGGGAATATACTTTCTTCAAACTGCTTCTCATCTGTGTTGTTTGCCTGTTTGGTGAGCTTTTTTTGTGCCGTAGTCACCATTTTATCATATATCGACTCTACAATTACCCTGTCAGCTTCCGAGAATTGACCTTGATACATTATATTTACTTTATCAATAATCTTACTCAATAAGTCTGTATTGTCTTCTACTTTTTTACCCGCTTTTGGGTTCTCTCCTTTTATGGGTTTAGTTTCGCCTCCCAAAGATATGGTGATTGTATTACCTTCCGAAATTCGAGAATTTATAAGCATTATCTGCTTATTCAAATCAACTCTTGCATGTGGGTCTTTTGGCAATAAACGATATAAAAAGTCTGCAAAAATATATGCTTTATACAGTTCTTTATCAAATGTCCTTGCTATTTGAGCCATGTAAGAATAGAAACGTACAAAGTTTTTAATCTTGCCTCGCACTTCAAATCGTTTCTCTTCTGCTAATTCTTCATATCGTTCTATTGTGGGTTTGAAAGCATTAGTTAGTACACCCAGTTTGTCTTTCTCTTTTTTTATATTTTCATACAACGAATAGAATGAGTTTTCATCGGCATCTGTCCATAGGTTGAACATCTGAATATCTTTGTGAAAAGTATATACATAGTTCACATCTACAGGATTAATTAGCTCTGTGCCTATATAAAATGGTTCAAACGATTTTTTTATCTCCTCTGGCTTATTTATAAAGTCAAGCACATAAGTGTCTTGCTTATCTTTTTGCCAACGGTTTAATCGGGATAACGTTTGCACTGCTTTTACGTTTTTGAGTTTTTTATCCACAAACATTGTGTGTAGCATCGGTTCATCAAATCCCGTTTGATATTTATCGGCGACAATCAACATATTGTAGAGTTCAGAGGCAAAATATAGCGGCAGTTTGGCTTCCGAAATTGAGCGAGCCTCTGTTGAGTTGAGATGAGATTCTGTATACTCTGTACCGTTGTATAATACTTTACCCGAAAATGCAACCATTGGATTGATATTAGATATACCATTTTGGGTACAATATTTTTTTATTTCCAAGAAGTAGCGAACAGCGTGCGCTCTCGATGAACACACCACCATTGCTTTCGCTTTGCCCAACATCTGATTCAGTGTTACCTCTCTAAATTTCTCTACTATAATAGCTGTCTTTTGTTCAATAACACGCTGATGATTATCGTGAAAAGCCTTTATCGCTCGTGTAGCCGGCGTTTCTTCATATTCTGGATTTTCATCAATACGTTTCGCTATTTCGTAGGTGGTGTCATAAGTCGTATAATATCGAAGTACATCTTTTATGAATCCCTCCTCAATGGCTTGTAACATAGAGTAGTTATGATATGCCGTATATTTATCTTCTTCAGTAGACGAACCTTTTTCTGCCAACATGCCAAATGTTTGCAGGGTTTTAGGTTTTGGCGTGGCTGTAAAGGCATAAAACGAGAGGTTGGCGTGCTGCCCTTGTGTGAGCAAATCTTCCATCAATGCATCATTTTCTCGGTCTACTTCCTCAGCTGTTTTTTCTTCTATCTCTGCCCATTCTCTCAATGACTCATCAGTGTCGGCAAGGGCTGCTTTTAGCTTCTCGGCACTTTTGCCTGATTGCGACGAGTGTGCCTCATCTACTATTATGGCATATCGCTTCCCCTTTCTACTGGTTAGCTCTTTATAGATTATCGGGAAACGATGTAGTGTCGTTATAACGATTCTTGTATTGTCGTTATTGATCACATCACGCAGTTTCGACGATGGGTCTTTATCTGTTATTGTTTCTATCTGTCCGTCAAGGTGGTCAAAGCCCAGTACGGTATCTTGCAATTGTTTGTTAAGCACTCGGCGGTCGGTGATTACAAACACTGTATTAAACTCATTTTTCTGCTCCGCATCGTGTAGTGCGCCAAGTCTATATGTTAGCCATGCTATCGAGTTCGATTTTCCCGATCCTGCCGAATGTTGTATAAGATAATTTGTACCTACACCATTTGCCGATGTATCGGCTACAAGTTTCTCTACTACGTCAAGCTGATGGTAACGTGGGAATATAATTTTTACCGATTCTTCTGCTTTTTCTTTCTCTTTACCATGCTTATCTACTATTATCGAGAGTTTTTCCTCTTTCTGCAATGAAATATAGCGTTGCAGTATCGAGAGTATCATATCACGTTGTAGCACTTTTGCCCAAAAGTATTCGGTTACGTAACCTCCGTTTTCATTGGCTGGGTTTCCTGCTCCTCCCACTTTTCCTGCACCTGCCGAACCTTGATTAAATGGAATAAAGAATGTTTTCTCACGTTTCAACTGTGTAGTCATTGCCACTTCATAGAGATCAGCTCCGAAGTAGGCTAATATTCTATTGTTGAAGTGGAACAGAAACTCTTTTGGGTCACGGTCTTTTCTCCACTGCTCCTTAGAGTTTTCTATGTTTTGACCTTTCAACTGGTTCTTTAGTTCTATGGCTATAATAGGTATTCCATTTAGCGAAAGCACCATATCTATCGTATTGTTATTGAGCGTCGAGTACGCAAACTGACGAGTTACGGTGAGAATATTTGCCTTATAATTCTCTACCAACTCAGTATTAAGCTCCGACGCTGGGGCGAAGTAGCAAAATTTTATTAGTATGCCATTGTCTTTTATCCCTTTTCTCAGTACATAGATTAGCCCATATCGAGCCACATCTTCTTGAAACATTCTATATAGCTGACTTCCCGACTTTTCCCCATATTTTGCCTCATAGCGTTTCCATTGCTTAGGTTGCGTTGCTTTCACAAACTGCAATAGTGTTGCCATATCTATTGCTCGTTCTTTGTCGTATGTCTTTTGAGAGCCTTTCTCATAGCCACCTTTTTCTAAAAGATAGCGTTCTATATCGGCTTCAAGGTTTTTCTCTGCAAGGTCGTTTGTATCCATAGTTATTGTATCATTACTCGTTTTTTACCGGTTACATATTCATAGATTACTGATTTCTTATACTCCTTTAACTGCTCTATCTTCTGTTTCTTTATCTCTGTAAGCTTGTCAATCTCTGCACATTTTTTGTCGAGGTAGTCGGCTATTGCTTGCTGCTCCTTATATAGTGGGCATAAAAGAATAATATTATACAATACAGTAGGATTTACTCTTTTTAATCCTCCAGTTCCTGTCATGCTAGCTATTCCGATATTCTTAATATATGATGATTGCAAATAATAAAATACAAATTTATTATTCATATTAGAATGAGACCTAAGAACAAATATTTCAGATGTACCATAACCTATACCATTCTTTAGATTAGAAGCTATTGCAATATTTCCATTTTCAAAACATGGAGTAACCTTTGCCATCAAAATATCTTGTTCTTGGAATGGAGTATACGTTTCAACCTCTCTTTGCATTGCAATTTTGGGAGTAATAATTCCATTACGCAAACACTCCATAGGTATAAAAGAAACAAAATCATCTTGAATAATATGCGAATTATCAATAGTCGGATTTAGTTTTATGCGATTTTTCAATCTTTTTATATTCCAATGCTCTGGAATCTTCCCAATCCATTCTATACCACTATCTTTTAATGGAACATTTGGGTTAAGTCCTCGAGTTACAGCTTCGGTAATCACGGATTGTTTGTATCGTCCAAACTCTTCTATCATCTTTTCTTCCAACCCAATCATTTCATCTATCTCCCCACACTTTATATCCAAATACCCCGCAATCGCCTCCTGCTCCACAATCGGCGGAACAACAGTATTTATTTGTCCAAAATCATCTTCGGTTAAAGAGTTTCTTAAATTCTTAGAAAGATGTAAAAGGCTCTTTTCATCATCCATATATCTGAGTAAGTAGTCATAATATGGAGCAAATCCCAAAGGAGATAACACAAATTGACTGTAAGCAGGACTTGATAATCCATAATCATTTATAACACCAACACATCTTGGAGTTACGTCAATATCAAATAAGCATAATAATAAATTATTAGGATATACAATCTGATAACCATTAAATGATGTAGGCATTTTCCCTCCTGCATCCAAATCTCTGATTATTACTCCTTTTTTTGTTAGTGATATTATATCCTCATTTTCATAAACACTTTTAATATGTTTAATTTTACTCATAACCCGTTTATGAGTAAGCACCTCCCAGCCCTTAGGAATCTCGCCTATCCAAGCTATTCCGCTATCCTTATATTCGTTGTATACCTTCATTATCCTTTAAGTTTTGCTTGAATGATTTTTTTTGTATCGATGATAATGCTAAGCATTGATATAGTCTCGCTTAACTCAAATTGTAATTTTCTTGCTTCATTCCTTAATTTAGATGGCAGGTTAGATGCTAATGACACTTTTCCGGCATCATTGTATAAATTCTCCCAGATTTTGATATTCCATATAAAAATATC
>CAZYQA010000116.1:0-6912 GCA_964649555.1 uncultured Muribaculaceae bacterium | reverse complement strand
CCATCTGAATTATAGAAGACACATATAGCCATTCCATAAAAAACTGAAACTTAGATGAATGTATAACCTAAAGATAGAATTACATATAAAATATATTCACTCTAAAATAGCATTTTTAATTATTATAACTAATTGATTATTATTTTATAGCGTTTAATGTTATTATGGCTTTATTATTTGCAGAGTCAGTAAGTTCGACAAAGAATTTACCTACAGAGCCGGAATTGACACAAATCTGCAGAACTTTATGTTTCTGATATTCATTCTTATCCAGAATTAAAAGCCACGCATTTTTTATCTCCTCCGAGCAATCATAAACTTTAATATCTCCTTCGCCCCATTTAAGAATAAATGTATATTGCAAACCAGATTTTATGTCAACTGATAAATTATTATCTTCTAAGTTCCATCCCATGTCTGTGGTCACTCGCACAGAGTTAACTGTTCCCCGACTATCTCTAACTGCAAATGAAGTGGTTCCCGGATATAAGCTGTTGGCAATATACTCTCCGTTCTCATTGAGAATCAATTCGGCATTCCCAGGATTAAGACTATTCAATAGAGTATATCCCTCTCCAGAGCCCCATGTAAATTTACCTTTATTCTGGAATCCATATCCTACTCCTATTTCATAGTTTAACGTTTGCAAAGAGCTGTTGGTAGACCAGATAATTAGATCTTTCTGTTGTTCGAACTGGTCTGTAACTTGTACCCTAATCGCTTCTGATACGAGTTTTACGGTGATAGTATTACCTGATACAGTAGTAGACGCATAATCATCATATGGATTGTCAAGGCATATTTCAGATTTGTAGCCACCTCCACCTGATATAATATCGAATGAATACTCTATATCATTAGTATATACCTGACGCTCGTTTACTGAGAATATTAATTCAGGAATAGCGTCGTCAGGACTAATATCGTCTGATTTATTACATGAAATAAGAGTTGATGCTATTAATAATAATGTAACAGCTATAAATTGCAATTTTGTATTCATATTTTAGTCCTATAGTTTGCAGCTAAAGTTAATAATAAATTTCTAATGAAAAAAATACCGTCAACGTCGATTTTTGTAACATCTTAGATATGTGTGAATTAAAAATCAGGAAATCTACATAATTAGATTTCCTGAAAATTATATATCTCATAATGAGTGAATTGTAAAAAACGACAACGACGCTAAAGTTTGCGGCCGGCGAGGTCGGAGAGCTGCGAGCGTTCACCTTTGAGGAGGTTTACGTAGGCGAAAAGTTCTTCGCCGTAGAGTTTGTCGCAGAGGTGGGTGAGGCCGTTGGACCAGCGATCTAAGTAGGGTTGGTCTATTTGGAAGATGTCACCGGTGAAAACTATTTTGGTACCTTCGCCTGCGCGGGTAATAATGGTTTTAACCTCGTGTGGGGTGAGGTTTTGGGCTTCGTCAATGATGAAGAAGGTGCGGGAAAGGGAGCGGCCGCGGATGTAGGCTAGGGGAGTGATAAGCAGTTTTTCACGCCTTAGCATATCTTCTATCTGAACATTCTCTTTGCTGGACTCTCTAAAATGTTTTTTAATTACAGCCAGATTATCGTAGAGAGGGAGCATAAATGGGGCAACTTTCTCTTGCGGGTTACCCGGAATAAAGCCTATCTCTTGGTTTTGAAGAGGAATTACCGGGCGAGCAAGTAAAATCTGATCATAAAGATTGGTTTGAGCTAATGCGCCTGCAAGAGCCAAAAGAGTTTTACCTGTTCCTGCAGTTCCTGTTAAAGCAATCAGATTTACAGATGGATCCATTATCACATCAAGAGCAAACGCTTGCTCATCGTTGCGTGGAGTGATACCATAGGCAGCTCCAGTGCGGATTCGCGCAATGCTGTGTGTAGAGTTTCGGTATCTGGCTAAGATGTTATTATAATTGGGATCTCCGGATGGGGTAGAGTTAAAATTGCCTGATAGGTATCCGCCATCAAAGTTGTGGTCGGGAGCAGATGTATCTGTTGAATTAGAGACCTTGATATCCATGCGTGCTCCTTTCCAATTGTCAGGTAATTTATACCTGTATAATTGATTACATGGAGGTTTGGTATATCTAAGCTCATCAAGAGTTGCTCCTGTGGTTGTAGAAGCAATTTTCTCCAGTAAATCATTGTCAAGTCCTTTTACTGTGAGCACTCTTCTGAAATTGTCGCTTATTCTCTCCTCCTTGATATGATCTGTCAAGTAATCTTGGGCAATCATCCCCAGAGCTTTTGCTTTTAGGCGCAGATTTACATCTTTGGTAACAAGAGCTACCATTCTATCGGGATAATTATTCTTATACCAGATTGCGGTGGATAAAATTCGATGATCTTGGATATCATCTTTGAATACATTAACAAAATCTTTTGTGAAAGGCCTGTTTAGAGATATTTGTAAAGTGCCTCGCCCCTTACCTAAAGGAAACCCCGCACCATTATATAGGCGGGGGTCTGTAATATCATCTATTGAACGCACAAATTCACGTGCATTATAATTAATAATGTCGTTACCTTTCTTAAATTTATCCAGTTCCTCAAGAACCGCAACGGGCACAACAAGGTCATTTTCCTGAAAATTGTAAATAGCCTTGTGGTCGTGCAGGATAACATTTGTATCAAGCACAAAAATCTTAGGAAGTTTAGCCATAATATTATTTTTTTGGCTACACAACACCTCCTATTTTGAAAGGTGTTGAGCAGCTGCTATAAACATTTCAATCCAAGGTGTAACTTGGTGAGCTTGTTTATCAACCGGGTAGTGAGCCCAGTTCCAAGGGCGTAAACAACGCTCAGGGTGTGGCATCATAGCAAGGTGTCTTCCATCCGCACTACATACTCCGGCAATCGCTTGCATAGAGCCGTTAGGGTTTGCAGGATAGCCATCATAAGCGTATCTCACAGCCACCTTAAAGTCTTTCCAATCCGGAGCGTCATTATGTGCAGGGAAAGAGAATTTACCCTCTCCGTGAGCTACCCAGATTCCAAGTTTAGAGCTCTCTAAAGTTTTTAACATAATTGCAGGAGATTCCTCAATTTGTACACCCACAAAACCACTCTCATATTTGTGTGAGTTGTTATGAACCATCTTAGGAGATAACTCTCTGTTCTCAGGAGTAATCAACCCTAATTCAGCCATAAGCTGGCATCCATTACAGATACCCAAACTCATTGTATCTTTACGCGCATAGAAATTATCTAATGCCGCTTTTGCTTTTTCGTTATATAAGAAAGCGCCAGCCCAACCTTTTGCAGAGCCTAAAGTATCAGCATTAGAGAATCCACCCACAAATACAATCATTTTCACATCCTCTAAAGTCTCACGACCATTAATCAAATCGGTCATGTGAACATCTTTTACTCTAAAGCCAGCAGCATGTAATGCCCAAGCCATCTCTCTATCACCATTCGAACCTTTCTCTCTAATAATTGCAGCAGCAGGAGCGTTGTCGGCAACTTTAGCAGATTGAGGATCCATAGCACCCTGATAGCTACTCAAATTACCTGTAAATTCCTTAGGGAATTCATATACAAGCGGTTGATTCTTGTAATTAGTGAATCTATCTTTTGCACATTTCTCACCCACTTGGCGAATATCGAATAAATAAGATGTTTTATACCAAATATCTCTCAATTGATTAATATCTAAAGATATAGCGCCATCTTTACTTGCAATCTCACCGGCACCTGTGATAACAACTTTTCTTACAGGTAAATAATTTCCGATAAGATATCCTTTTGCTCTCACAGAAGCACATTCAGCAACAGTTGGAGCGCTCACAATGTTCATGTACTGCTCCAAATCTTCAAGCTTATCTGAGCTAACTTGTAATAGTACGCCAGGAACTTCTGAGAATAATGCTCTGAAAACTAAGTCCTCAGATTTCTTACCTTCGCACTCGAAACATTTAGTTCCAACTTGAGCTTCAGAAATAGAAGCAAGCATTTGTAATACTTTAGCATTGATGCTTAAACCACCTTTAGTATTAGGGAAACACATCTCTAAAGCAGTAGTAATCAAACCACCAGCAGAAATATCATGCCCTGCAAGAACTAATCCTTTATCGATTAAGCTTTGTACTGCATTAAAGCAATCTGCAAAATATTTAGGATCAGCAATGTCAGGAGTACTATTTCCAACTTTATTGATAATTTGAGCAAAAGAAGAGCCACCTAATGGGAACGCCTCTTTGCCACATTGGCTATTTACCGAAGTAAACGGCATATATATAAGTACTGAATTTTCTTTCTCTTTTAAGTTTGGAGAAACTACTTTATTAATATCACTAACAGGAGCAACAGTAGATACTATCAGAGTACCCGGCGACAATACTTTCTCACCATCTGAGTATTTTTGTGTCATACTCATTGAGTCTTTTCCTGTGGGGATATTAACTCCTAAAGCACAAGCAAAATCACTTGCACCTTTAACAGCTTTGAATAAACGAGCATCTTCACCCTCATTTCTACAAGGCCACATCCAGTTTGCACTTAAAGATATATTAGTTAATGGAGACGCATCTTCGTGATTTTTTGCACCACCAAGAGGAGCCCAAACTAAGTTTGTAAGAGCCTCTGAGATAGCAAGTCTTGAGCCTGCAGCAGAATCTGCTAATGCAGCTAAAGGAGCATGACCCATAGAAGTTGCAACACCCTCTTTGTTATTAAATCCAAGTGCTATAACACCCACATTATTAAGAGGTAATTGGATCTCTCCGGTACATTGTTGAGTTGCTATCAAGCCACTTACAGAGCGGTCAACTTTATTTGTCAACCAATCTTTACAAGCTACAGCCTCTAATTGAAGCACTTGTGACAGATAGTACTCGAATTTTTTGAAATCATAATTTACAGGAGCAAACTTGTACTCAGCTGTAACATCTTCCATATAAGTTTTAGGAGCGCTACCAAACATATCATCCATGCCGAAATCAATTGCAGCTTCTCCTGTTTGTTCGTTTTTAAGAGTGAAATTGTGCTTACCGGTTGTCTCACCTACAACATACATAGGTGCTCTTTCTCTCTCTGCAATAGCTTTTAATTCAGCAACATGCTCTTCTTTCATTACAAGACCCATTCTCTCCTGGCTCTCGTTACCGATAATCTCTTTTAAGCTCAAAGTTGGGTCTCCGACAGGCAATTTGCTGATGTCGATATTTCCACCTGTCTCCTCTACTAATTCTGATAAGCAGTTTAAGTGTCCACCTGCTCCATGGTCATGTACACTTATAATAGTATTGAAATCGCTCTCTGCAACAGCTCTGATTGCGTTGTAAGCTCTTTTTTGCATCTCAGGATTTGAACGCTGAATAGCATTTAGCTCAATTGCATTATCAAATACTCCTGTATCTACCGAGCTCACAGCGCCACCGCCCATACCGATTCTATAGTTGTCACCTCCAAGAAGTACAACTTTATCTCCAACCTCAGGTTTATCTTTTAATGCGTCACGTTTCTTAGCATATCCGATACCACCAGCAAGCATTATCACTTTGTCGTATCCAAAAATTTGCTTAGGTGCATATTTAATATGATCGTTATTTTCATTCTCAGCTACTGCAACAGATTCACCTTCAGCAGTAAGCAAGCTACCACAGATAATTGATTGACCAAATTTGTTACCGAAATCACTCGCTCCATTAGAAGCTTTTGTAAGGATCTCTTGTGGGCTTTGGTACAACCATTTACGAGGAGCTGTTTTCTCCCAATCTCTCTCCACTTTCATAGCTGCTTGCGCTTGAGCATCCAGCCCTTCAGTTGCCTGATCAATTGATATTGTTGGGTTTACACCTGCTGTCGCCTCTACCTCATTGTTGAATCTTGGATATGATGTCATGTAGCAAGCTGTACCTGTGATAGGGAAACTTCCTTTTCCACCAGCTATCCTATCTCTGATCTCTCCACCACTTCCGGTAGCTGCTCCATTGAACGGCTCAACTGTAGTAGGAAAGTTATGAGTCTCTGCTTTTAAGCTGATTACAGTCTCTGCATCGTTTGTAGTGAAGAAGCTTGGTTGGCTTCCACTTGAAGGGTGGAACATTTTGATTTCCGGCCCTTGTACAAATGCGCAGTTATCTTTATAAGCACTTACAATAAGATTTGGGTTTTCTTGGCTCGTTTTCTTAATCATCTTGAATAGAGAGCTTTCCATCTCTTTTCCATCAATGATAAATATGCCGTTGAAAATTTTATGTCTGCAGTGCTCGCTATTTACTTGTGAGAAACCAAATACCTCGCTGTCTGTAAGTGGCCTACCAATCTTTTGGCTCAATCCTTTCAAGTATTCAATCTCTTCTTGGTTTAGTGCCAAGCCTTCTTGTTTGTTATATGCTTCTATATCAGTAATATGCTCTACCGGATCTGGTTGTTTATTTATAGTAAACAGATCTTGATTCAAGCCTGTATATTTTCTTTGAAGCATCTTGTCATAAAGCGGCTCTTTTTCGGTATTTACAGGGAAAAACTCTTCTATTCTTTCGATCCCTTGTATATTCATGTTTTGTGTAATCTCAACCGCCGTTGTGCTCCAAGGGGTAATCATCTCCCTTCTAGGGCCTATAAACGTACCCTCAATTTCTTTTGCAGGGTTTGAGTTTTCACCTATCAATTCTGCGTTTGAGAATAGCCAGTTAAGTGCGTTAATATTTTCATTACTAATGTTCTGAGCAGTTTTAACAGCAATTACTGCCCCATTTTGAGTTCTGAAGAATAGAATCATAAACTATGTTATATATTTTAAATGTTTTTCCTTGAAAAAAGATGGGCGAAGTTACGGAAAAAAAACGGAAAACGGAATTACTTGCGGCGCTAGTTTTATCAAATTCCTATAAATTAGCTAATTAGCTTTTCAATTTTTTTATTTTTTATTTATTTTGATAAATTAAAGTGTTGATTATTAGTTGTTTGATAAAAC
>CAZYQA010000115.1:0-6948 GCA_964649555.1 uncultured Muribaculaceae bacterium | reverse complement strand
GCAACATTCACTTCACGGGTAGCAGACTCTCTGAAACGCTCATAATCCATTCCCCCCTCATTACAATCCTTCACATGCACAATACCACCCATACCCTCCATATCTACACAAATAAAAACATTTATTTTCTTATCAATTTGGTCAATAGGAAGGAGTGATGTTTCTTGATCTTTCTTCTCGGTACATCCAAACAGTAAGCAAGTTACAAGAACAATGCAGACAGATAAAAGGCTAAATATTTTCATACGAATAATGTTTTACACAAAGTTAATAAAAAACTTAAAAATAGCAGATACAAAACAACTCTGGTTATCCATAATAATAGCACATAATCGCCTTTTCTAGTACTCGTTCGTTCATATCTTCTTCCTGCTCATTCAGTTCCTCTATGGCTATAAAGGTCTTCTTTTAAGTAATCCCTCAAAATATATTTGCTCCAATAGCGAGTGGCACACTCGTGTATATAAAATAACCTTGCTTCCAAAGTCTTGGCTTTGGATATAATTTCAGTATGATGGCTAAAGCCAATTGAAAGAAAGTCAGTCCAATTTTTTATATAGCATACTTTATAAAATATGCTGCTCCGGCAAAACTATCACGAGCTGTACAATAGAATGTTTTTTCATCCTCACTTAAAGTAAGCGTGTATATATATTTATCTAGTTTATAATTGCAAACAAGCTCCCCATCATGCGTAAACTTTAATATTTCACAGGCAGGTAATTTATTACTCTCAAAATCTTTGGAATTAATACCATTAATTCCTTCGAAAATCAGATAGACATACTTAGAAGTACATATTCCTGAGATATATGCCCTGAAACATTGTTCATTCGCAAAATTAATCAAAGTTATGGCCGGAGTCTCAACCTTGCTATATTGGATATCATAGCTTACAGGCCCCGATAAAGTTTTCTGCAATTCAAGATCCTGATTATAAATAAATATGTGCGGAGAATGAGCATCAGCCAACCAAATAGCTCCATTTTGGGTTGCAAGCAATTTACCTCCATTTACAGGACCTGCCAGATATTTGGGATTGAAAGTTATTTGATTAACATTACTTTCGGCTCCAACAATGTATTTTGTTAATGGTTGTATATTATCGGGATTAAAAGCAGCTTCAGATGTATATCCAAGATTATATGCTATATAAGAAGTATCATTTATCGGGAGAATACCAACCATTGGATGAATTCCGGGCGCACCATATGCAAATTGATGAGTGAAATTAAGTTTGTGCGCAACCAAAGAATCCTGATTTATAGTATAATAAAACTTCCCATCTGTTGCATAAAGTAATCCCGATGCAGAAACAGTTAAATTAAGTGTAACAAATTCTCCCGGACCTCTTCCCTTTGGGGCTAAAGAGATTAAATGTTTTCCACTATCAAGAGAATACAGATCTAGCGCATAATTTGCTCCTACTTGATTTTGAACAAGAACTAATGTATCTTTTAAAAAATAATAATTTATTGGATCACTAATCAGCGGCGCTTGTTCAAATGTGATTATCTCCGGATTATTTAAAAAAACTGTAGATGGAAAATCTTCTTGGGTAAATGTTACCTCTGAAACCACCTCTTGATTACAACAAGATATAACTATCATAATCAATGAGATAATAATTGAAAAAGTAATTGCTTTCATTAATCTAAGTTTTATAAAAACTGCAACTATTAATTACACAAAGTTAATAAAAAACTTAAAAATAATAGTTGTTTTTCTATCTTTGCAATATGGTACAGCAGATACAAAACAAAACCCGGTTATCCATAATAATAGCACTAATTACTATAGTGCTACTATCATGCGCCGATGAAGTATCTCAAAATGTTACCACCCCAATGGAGCGCGCCCTCTACCACTTCAAGATGGGCGAAACCTACAACAATGCAGAAGAGAGCTACAAAGCCATGGAAGAGTTTCTAGAAGCAGAAAGGCTTAGCAGAGATGTAAAAAACGATATGCTCAACGGCCAGATCTGCTGGTACAAAGGGAAGCTCTACCTCGATAGGCTCGATTACACCAATGCGCTCAATATGTTCACCCTCTCGGCAGAATACTTCACACAAGCCGGGCAAAGGGGAGAGCTTATGAATTCATACGAGCAGATGGCCATCGTACACTCCAAAAGCAACAATCTGGAAGATGCCATAATATACTTCGACAAATGCAAAATGCTGGCGCTAGAGCTCAAAAACAGTGAGATCCGGCAAGCACCACCTTCACAGGTGAGCCACATCAACGAAAAATACAACAAGATACTACTCAGCTTCTCCACGCACCTCTCAGGGGTTTACTTCAATAAACTAAACTCCCCAAGGCAAGCTTTGGATCAGTTGCAACAAGCATACAAAGAGTACAACAACGGCAAAATACATGGGCAAGACTACCTGCTCCTATCATGTATATACCTAGATGAAGGCAACATACAACAAGCCAGAAACTATGCACAGATGTACCAAGGATGGAAAAAAAACATGCAAGGGGTAGAAAAAGCTGCGCTAGTGCTACACACAAGCAGGATAGAAAAAGAGAGTGGCAACTACCAAGCCGCGCTAGAGCTGCGGGAGAGATACGATCAAATGATTGATTCCATCAAAAGGATAGACAACACCAACTCCATAAGAGAAGTAGAGCAACAATTCTGGCAAAAACAGCTAAAGCTGGAAAATGAAACCATCAAGCTCAGGCACACCTACACCATCACCATCTACTCCCTACTACTTATAATACTACTTATAATAGGGTACATGCTATACCTGCTATACAGAAAAAGGATGCACGACAAAAACAAGCAGCTAGAAGAATACCTAGCCATGGTGAGTGACCTAGGGGATAAAATACACATAGCCGAGCGCTCAAAAGAGAACCTGCTTGGGCAGCTAAACATACACATAGAAAAAGAAAAAGAGCTCAAAGAACTGTTGGAAAACCGATTCATGGAGGTGAGAGAGCTAGTGCGCACCTACTACGAATACGGCAACTCCAAAAAGCTCCAAAAGAAAGTAGAAGACTTGCTCAAGCTACAACTCAGCGGAGACAACTTTGAAACCATAGAGCAAGTAGTAAACGCAAAAAACAACAACATCATAAAAAAGATAAGAGAAAGCCACCCCACACTAAAAGAAGAAAACATCAAATTACTCAACCTCATATATGCCGGATTCTCGGCACAAGAGATAAGTGTGATCCTAAACGACACACCTCAAAACATATACGTAAGGAAGAGCAGGCTCAAAAAAATCATTACATCGGTAGAAGAAACAGATTTACATATTGCACAATTATAGTAAAAACGTGTTTCAAAAAGTAAATCTACATACATTAAAAATACTGAAAATCAAAATAATAGCATAATTACAAAATTGCAAAATGGTACTATAGCAAATCGTACCGATATTGAACACAAAAGTGAATAAAAACATTTTATTTTGCGTGTAAAATATAATGTTACCACACTAATGCCCCTTTGGGGCTTCAATAAAGCAAATAATTAAGCTATTATAAAATGAAAAAAAAATTACTACTACTCTTTGCCATAGCATCTATGGCATCATGCTCAAAAAGTGAAGTTGGTGATCAATTATCTTCGGGAAAAGAGATCAGTTTCTCCACCCTCAGGGATAATACCACCCGATCGGCAACAGACAATTCCGATAACTATAAGGTATTTGCCAAATCATCATTATTATCTGCTGCATGGTTTATAGAAGATTCATTCGTTGGTAATGAATCACCATCTGTAAACCAACCTATTAGTGGGGCAGAATACTACTGGCCAAAATCCGGAACAATGGATTTCTATGCTTACGCCCCGGCTACAGCCGCAGTTGTAACAAATGATGCTACAACCGGCGCAATCTCAATAAATTATACTGTGCCTGCCAATGCAGATGAAGATCTTACTATGGCTACCCCCATACTAAATCGCAATGCTACCGCAGCGGGATTAGTCTCTCTAAGTTTTACTCACTTGTTATCAAAAATACGTCTGTACACTTCTCTTTCCAGTGATTTAATAGCTTCAGGTTATGAAATTTATGCAGATAAGTTTTCACTAAAGGTACCTAAATCTAAAGGTACAATTTTGCTAAATAACGATTTAAGTGATTGGGCAATGGATGCAGATGCACCTGCAACATACAATTTAGCAAATTATGGTTCTCCTTGTATTCTACCTCAATCATCTGTTGGTGTTGAATTACGTATTGAAGAGTATGTGATAAATAGGATAATTAATGATAATTCTGGTAATATTATAGGACGTGTTGAAGTTGCCAGTCATATTACTTCTCCACTTAAGCCGTACATAATCGAAGCGGGTGATGTCCCTAATGATGAATTTGCAAAAGGAAAGTCTTATGCTATATCATTAACTGTTAATCTCAACTCTAGAGATGAAAACGGAGACCCAATCTTTGGAGATAAGATTGATTTTGGAGCCACTTTTGATCCTGTATGGGACTACATAGAAGATCCTCGTATACACCCTGTACCGGGAATACTTGTGCTAGATGCAGCCGGCAAGCTGGCAGTAGATGATCATAATGGTACTCCACTACTCTTCAGAGGGGGTGGTATAATAGGATCAGCAACAGGTGCTGATGGCGAGCAATGGACTAATGCTAAAGTATTATTCAATCCTGTTCCTACTTACCTGCCAACTTCAGGATTTATTAACTATACAGATCTGCCTCATCTTTCTTCTTCTCCTGCTGCTACCTTACCTATAGATATCACTTCTCCTACTTATCATAATCAGGCAAATGTTATATTGGGTAAAGGGGATCCTTGCCAGCTGGTTGGGCTTACCCCTGCAGAGATAGAGGCTAAGATAGCTACTAATACTCTAAATGATTATAATTCAAATTGGAAAATGGCAAGCTATGAAGATCATATAATTTTTATAGGTACTAATTCTAATCATGATGATTATTCTACACATTGGACAAATAAAGAGGCAAGATATCCGGGTTATGGAAAACATGGAGGATACTTTCCTGTTGGAAAAGAGCATCTAATGACAAATTTTCTGCCATTTACAGGTGGAATTGATGGATTTGGGATCTATCAAAATGATGTATATGGTGGTTTCTGTTACTTTCATGCTTCATATTATGATGGAACTTTTGCATCTATTTCAGGTTCTAGCGATAAATCTTTTTCGTTCGGTCCTTTTAGAATCGCATCATTATCTCAAAATTCTGGGGAGCGCCGCTCTGAACCTGTCCGCTGCGTAAAAAAATAAAATAAAAAATATGAAAAAAATACTATATATAATACCGGTAATTGCTGCATTAGCATCTTGCTCAAAGATAAATGTAGCAAAGCCGGGCATAGAAAATAATGCGATTAGCTTCACCACACTAAATGATAAGCTCACTCGCGCCGCTAATTCCAATGGGGATAATTATAAAGTTTTTGCAAAATCTACAGTAGCAGGGGAATCTGATTGGTATATAAATGCTGATTTTAATGGAAAAGGTGCCGATATTGATAAGCCTACCTCGGGTGCTGATTATTTCTGGCCTGCAAGCCCAAATACAGTGAGCTTTTATGCTTATGCGCCATCTAATGCTGCCGTAACTCCTAATTATGCTACAGGTGTAATTGAAGTTATGTTTAATAGCGCAACTGCTATGGGGCAAAAAGATTTTACAGTTGCTACCCCTATTACCGCTCGCACTAGCGCAGGTGGAAATGTTGCCTTTCAATTTTCGCACGTATTGGCAAAGATCTCAATAAATGCTAAATTAAGTGATGCTCTCATTAAGGGGGGGTATAATATGAGTTTTACCACTGTAGATTTGAGTGTAGAAAGAATTATGGCTACATATACCGTTAATACTGATCCGATTGGATTCACTCCACATTGGCCGAGTCCACCAGGTTATACCAAATTTACCGGTTCAACTTCATATATGATTATACCTGAATCGGCTGTTCAGTTACAGGTACATGGGGTAACAATAACAAAGTCTGGAGCCACGATTATAAATAATCAATCAATGAAAAAATTTAACATTAACTCGTCTGATATACCCAATAATAAGTTTGAGATGGGCAAACATTATAATCTCACTCTTACAATTAATAGTATCTCAAAAGATGATTCAAATAATAATATCCTAGGAAATGATATTCTATTCGGCTCCGCTTTAGCTGCCGATTGGGGAACATCGGGGGGAGATGTATATCCTCCTCATCCTGCGCCGGGCTTACTTACTCTTTCTCCTGATGGTACCTTATCAGTTGATGATCCTAATGGAACACTGCTGATGGTTAAGCATGGGAGTATCTTAGGAATCTCTGCATCTACTGCCGATATGCAGCCTTGGAGTGCAGATAGAGTAGTGTTTAATCCTCTTAATCCAAGTTCTCCTGCTGTTGCAAATTATTCAGATATTATCGATCTTGATGGATATGTTTTAGCCGGAGGTACAGCCGATGCTGATGTTACTTTACCTGCCTATCATAATGCTGCTAATGTGGCAAATGGATTTGGAGATATATGTCAACTAGTTGGGTTAAAGGCTAGTGAAGTTGCTGCTAAAGCTGCAGACGCTAGTTTAGATGCTTATAAATCAGAATGGAAAATGCCATCCACTCAGGAGCATCTTCAATTTGTTGGAATTAATTCAAATTATGTAGAAAATAGTACCTATTGGACAACCACTTCATCATCTCCTTTTGGATCAGTTGGAGGCTATTTTCCGCTAGGTCAAGAGAGTCTGAAAGAGAATTTTCTACCAGTTATTGGATGCTTAGAAGCTGATGGTACGAGTGGTTCATTTGCCCAATTTGGAGTTTACTACTCTTCTACAGGAGATAGTTTATACTTAGATCCAACAATGTGTGGCTGGGGTAATGACAATATTTTTGCAGCACCTGTACGTTGCGCAAAAAAAATAAAATAATAAAAAATAAAATATGAAAAAAATA
>CAZYQA010000114.1:0-6959 GCA_964649555.1 uncultured Muribaculaceae bacterium | reverse complement strand
TTTAATTAGGAGATTATTTTATGAAACTAAAAATATATAAAGTTTTATCATATTTAGCATTAGGGTTATTTATGATTTCATGTACAAATGCAGCTATCAATCTGGATCCTAAAGATGCATTAAGCTATGATGTGTCATTTGCTACGCCAGAAAGATGTGAGCTTGCAGTAGTTGGATGTTATGATGCTGCTCAAAGTGGATACTACCCAGGTAATAATCAACGTAGGGGTTATCCTTTTGGTGCTGCTACTGTAGAGCAAGGTGATATGAAAGGTGAGGATATGACAAATGTACAAGCGTTTTTTGCTGTGACATATAATGGTGATTATTCTACATCTTCCCCTAATGGACAAGCTCATTGGGAGTGTACATATCAGATGATTAATAAAATTAATATTGTAATAGAAGGTGTAAAGAAAGCGGCTGATGATAATGTTATAACTGCTGCAAAAGCTGAAGGGTATGTAGGTGAGCTTCGTTTCTTAAGAGCTATGGGGTTACATGAGCTTATGGTCTACTTTGCAATGCCTTATAACTTTACAGCTGATGCATCACATTATGGTGTGCCTGTAAGTATTAAACCTATTAATACTATTCAAGGTGTTGAAGAGGCGAAATCTGCAGGGCGTGCTACAGCTAAAGCAACTTATGATCAAATAATAGAAGATCTTAATTATGCTGAATCAGTTCTTCCTGATAAGAGAAATGGAGGTCTTAATATATCTAGATCAACTAAAGGAGCTGCAATCGCAATGAAAACTCGCGTTTATCAGCATAAATATGATTGGGCAAATGTGATTGCCGAATCTAAAAAAATGGTTTCTGATAATGCTCCTTTCACAAGCCCAATTGGAAGCTATAGATTAACAGAGCAGCCTGAAGGTCCATTTGCAAATAACTCCGGTAACTCTGAATCTATATGGTCTATAGAGAATAGTGAACTGGACAATTGTACAAATAACGGATCTGTATCACAATTCTATTCTACAGTAAGAAGCTTAGTATGTGTTAGCCCTATAATTATTAATGCAGATTTCTGGCTAGAAGATGATTTAAGAAGAACTCAACTTCTAAAATATGAAAATAAAGTGTATTGGAGCCATAAGTATAGAGCTCGTAATGCAATGACTGATTGGACACCAATCCTAAGATATGCAGAGGTTCTTCTTAATTATGCCGAAGCGGAAGCAAGATTAAATGGTGTGACAGCTAAAGCTGTAAATTTATTAAACGCTATTCGTAATAGAGCGGTTACAAATACTGCTGATCAATTTACAGTTGCTTCTTTTGCAAATGTAGATGCATTCATGCAAGCATTGATTAATGAGAGAAGAATAGAGTTTCTAGGAGAAGGTAGAAGATGGCCGGATATTCACAGATTAAGTACAGATGAAAAATATTGCGTGAAAATATCTACAGGTGCATCTGGAATTCCTTCGAAGGTTTTATATGCGAATATTGAGGAAGCTGACTGGAAACCTGCAAGTGGCATTGTAAGAGAAGGCCTTTTGAAAGTTGCAGAGTTCCCAATGTCTGATAGAAGATTTATTTTCCCTATACCATATTCAGAAACCAGCTCAAATGAGAAATTAAAGGAGCAACAAAATGCCGGATGGTAGAAATTGCTAATGTGTTAATTGTGGGTGCTCAAAGCTGAGCACCCTTTTTTATTATTTTATGAATAAAACTCTTATCTTTGAATATATTAATTATAATCTGATAACATATGAAAAATAATTGTATTGCTTTTTCCTTTAAGGTATTAGCTATCTTAGGTGTTGCTTTTTTTACCATTTGCGAGGTGGTGTATTCGCAAAATAAGGCTATTGAGAATATACATGCCAGAAAGAGTGTTAGGAGTTATAAACTGAATAGTGACGGATCTGCCGTGCCCGTATCTTTGGATACTCTTAAAACAATTATTAAAGCAGGAATGGCTGCACCAAGTGCTATGAATAGGCAACCTTGGGAGTTCTTTATTATTACCAGAGATAATAAAATTGTGCCTGATCCTATGACTACTCTAGCCGATAAATTACCTTATGCTAAAATGTTAAGAAATGCTGGCGCAGCAATTGTAGTATTAGGTAATCCGGAAGTGGGCAAATTGTGGTATTTGGATTGCTCTGCCGCAACTCAGAATATACTATTAGCAATTGAATCTATGGGGCTTGGAGGAGTTTGGACGGCAGCCTATCCCTATCCTGAAAGAATAGAGGAGATTACTAAAGCGCTAAATATTCCTGAACCTTATGTGCCGTTATGCTTGATTCCGTTGGGGTATCCTCAAGGTGAAACAAAGGTGAAAGATAAGTGGAAACCCGAGAGGATTCATATAAATAAATGGTAAAATAATTAGGGGAAAGTTGCAACTAAGTGTTATATATATACATTGTGAAAATATTATAATATGAATCTAAGAAAATTATTTCTCACGGCTATTTTAGCCGTTATTTCATTTGGACTTTATGCTCAGGAGAATCCTGTGATGTGGAGTTCCAAAGTTGTAAATGTTGGTGAAAATATTTACGAAATTCAATTTAAGGCTTCAATCGAAGGGGATTGGCATATTTATGACTTAGGCCCGTATAATGATGGCCCTATATCTACTACTGTTGAATTACAAGGTAGCGGATTCAAAAAAATTGGTAATCCTTATCTTTTAACTAAGGCTCATAAAAAATTTGATGAGGCTTTTGGAATGGAGATAGGAACTTGTGAAGATGGTACAATTGTGGCTCAAAAGGTTGAGGTTACTACTGATAAACCTTTAACAGTTGATGCTCTTATCGAATGGCAAACTTGTAACGACGGAAGTTGCTTACCTCCAACAGAGCAAGAGATGAAAATTAATCTTCCGGCTGGAGTTATTGCTGCTAAGGTAGTAGCAGCGGCAAAGATTGAGCCTGCAAAAAGTGTGGCTAAAGAAGTAGCAACACCTGTAAAAGAGGAGCCTGTAAAAGAAGAAGTGAAAGAGGAAAAAACAGAGGTGGGAGAGGCTTTAGATGTTGTGAAAGAGGAGTATTCCGGAGATATGGTTGCAGCGGAGCAATCAGCTAAAGATATGGGCGGAGAGTCTAAATCTTTATGGGGTGTAATTGTAGAGGCAATCATTTGGGGCTTTGTAGCATTATTGACTCCATGCGTATTCCCTATGGTGCCTATGACTGTTTCTTTCTTTATTAAAGGTAACGGTGGTTCAAAATCGAGAGGACGTTTCTTAGCTTCATTCTATGGATTCTCCATAGTTGCATTATATACATTACCTATAGCTGTGATTATCTTGATAACATACTTGGTGGGAGGTGATGCTGTAACTGCTGATATTTTTAACTGGCTAGCAACACACTGGATTCCAAACGTATTATTCTTTATAATATTTATGGTTTTTGCTGCCAGTTTCTTTGGTGCATTTGAGATTACAATGCCTAGCTGGATGGTGAATAAATCTGATGCTAATAGTGATAAAGGTGGGCTTGTTGGAGTATTCTTTATGGCTCTTACCCTTGTGCTTGTATCGTTTTCATGTACAGGCCCTATTGTAAGTTCGGTTTTGATTAAGAGTACACAAGGTGATGTTTGGGAGCCAATTATCACTATGTTTGCTTTCTCTGCTGCATTTGCTTTACCTTTTACAATCTTCGCTTTTGCACCATCATTATTAAAAGATCTTCCTAAGAGTGGTGGATGGTTAAATTCTGTGAAAGTTGTTTTAGGTTTCATAGAGTTGGCGTTAGGTCTTAAATTCCTTAGTGTTGCAGATCAGGTTTATCAATGGGGATTATTAGATAGAGAGGTTTATTTGGCTCTTTGGATTGTTATCTTCTTCTTGTTAGGTTTATACTTGCTTGGTAAATTAAGATTCTCACACGATACTCCAGAAGAGCATGTTACAGTAAAAAGATTATTCTTATCAATTGTTGTTTTCTCTTTTGTAGTATATATGATTCCGGGTATGTGGGGTGCTCCTCTTAAAGCATTGAGCGGATACCTACCTCCAGTAGAGAGTATTGATTTTAACTTAGCAAAATCTAATAATGTGATAGCTGTACAAGGTGATCAACATAGCTCTCCTGCAAAGAAATATACTGATTTTGGTTTGAAACATATTGATGGGATCCATGGTTTCTTTGATTATAAAGAGGCATTAGAGTACTCTAAAAAAGTTGGTAAACCTGTATTCATAGATTTTACAGGTGCTGCATGTGTAAATTGTAGAGAGATGGAGAGTAGAGTATTTACTGATCCTAAAATAAAAGCGATGTTCAATAATGATTTCGTGTTCCTTTCATTATATGGAGATATTAAGAAAGATGTTTTAGAGGAGGATTTTGTGACTTTACCAAACGGAAGAGTTTTGAAGCAATTAGGTAAGATTAATACTAATCTTATGATGTCTAAATATAATGTAAATGCAATGCCATATTATATTATTGTAGATGCTAATGGTAATGAGGTTGTTGCTCCTAGGGGCTATAATCTGGATATCGAGGCTTTTATTGCTTTCCTAGAGAGTGGATTGAAGGCTTATAAGAAATAATTTTAGACTAATTACTAATATAGAAAGATTTAATTGCCTACCTAGTAGGTAATTAAATCTTTTTTTATTAACGATATAAAAAAATAGACTGTCCATTTGAACAGTCTATTAGTTTATTAAACTTATATATTTGATTACACAGTCATAATCTCTTTCTCTTTGATAGCAACAGCTTCATCTATTCTTTTGTTGAAGTTATCTGTCTCTTTCTGTATTTGAACCTCTGCATCTTTGCAAACATCTTCAGGAAGTCCATCTTTTTGGAACTTTTTGTGAGCATCCACAACATCTCTTCTTGCATTTCTGATACTTACTTTAGCTGTTTCAGAAGAAGCTTTTACTTGTTTTACAAGATCTTTTCTTCTATCCTCGGTAAGCGCAGGGATGTTAATTCTTATTTGTTCACCATTGTTTGCAGGAGTAAAACCAAGATTAGCATCCATTATTGCTTTCTCAATAGCTTGGATTAATTTTTTCTCCCATGGTTGTATAATAATCGTTTTAGCGTCGGGTGTTGTAACACTTGCAACTTGAGGAACTGGAGTAGGAGTTCCATAATAATCTACCATAATAGGATTGAAGATAGCAGGATTAGCTTTTCCAGCTCTAAAATTCTTTAATTCATCCTCAAAATGGATTAAAGCCTTATTCATTTTATCTTTAGCTTGTGCTATGCACTCTTTTGATACATTTAAATCCATATCTTATATATTTTAATTATTTACTTACAATTGTTCCAATATTTTCACCTTTAATTAAAGCTGAAAGATTGCCTGTTTTATTCATATCGAACACGATTATCGGCATGTTGTTCTCTTTGCATAAAGCGAATGCTGTTAAATCCATCACCTTTAAGTTATCGCTTAATGCTTTATCGAAACTTAGAGTTTCGTATTTTACCGCTTTAGGATCTTTTTCAGGATCGGCTGTGTAAACACCATCTACACGGGTACCTTTAAGTAGAGCGTCAGCCTCAATCTCGCAAGCTCTAAGAGCCGATGCGGAGTCTGTTGTAAAGAATGGATTGCCTGTTCCACCTGCTATTATCGCAACTCCTCCTCTCTCCATTAACTCAACCGCTCTCTCTTTAGCATAATATCTTGCCATTGGCTCCATTGGTGTAGACGTAAATACTTCAGCTTCTATTCCCTGTGTTTTTATAAACATCGATAGCCCGATACTATTTATCACGGTAGCAAGCATACCCATTTGGTCTCCTTTTACACGACTAAATCCTTTTCCAACTCCCGAAACGCCTCTGAAGATGTTTCCGCCGCCAATAACTATACCTACTTGAACTCCTTGTTTTACCGCATCTGCAATCTCAGTTGCATATTGAGTCATCATAGAAACATCTAAGCCTGTTCCTTTTTCTCCACCTAAGCTCTCACCGCTTAGCTTAAGCAATATTCTTTTATATTTCATTTTATTATATTTTGCAACAAAATTGAAACAAAAGTAGCCAAATATTATGATAATTGCAACTAACAATATATCTTTGTACTCTTGTTAAGACTTTTAACTATAACAATAGAAAAATTAAAATAATAATAATCTGATATGGCAAATATCTTTACTTCATCTATCGGGAAAAAGCTTATTATGAGTCTAAGCGGTTTATTCCTTATTTTGTTTTTATGCATTCACGTTTTAATAAATGGCTTATCACTTATTAGTCCTGAGGCTTTTAATGCCGGTTGTGAATTTATGAGTTTACCATTTGTAACTGTAATGGTTCCGGTGCTTGCACTTGGTTTTATCGTTCACATTATCTATGCTTTTGTTCTTAATATGATGAACTACAAAGCTCGTGGTACTCAAAGATATGCTGTTACAAATAAAGCTAAAACCGACGATTGGGCTTCTACTAATATGTTTGTTTTAGGAATTATCATCTTAGGTGTTCTTGTATTCCACTTAACTCACTTCTGGGCTAAAATGCAGTTACCTGAGTTTTTAGGTGAGCATGCTCAAATCGGTTCAATCTTATTGGCTGATACTTTCAGTAGCTTACTTATCACTATTCTTTACTGTTTATGGTTTGTTGCTTTATGGTTCCACTTAAATCATGGTTTCTGGAGTGCATTCCAAACATTAGGTTTGAATAACAACAAATGGTTCTGCAGATTAAAAGTATTAGGAATAATTGTTTCAACAATTATCTGCGGTTTATTTGTTGCTGTTGCTGTAAATGCTCACATCGTAGCTAATATGTAAAAAGCTCTCTGATTATAGAATCGGAAATAAATAATTTAGAATCGGGTAACTTAATGATAGTTTGATCTATTAATAAGTTACCCTTTTTTATTTGGTCATTAATAGATGATTGAATACTGCGGACTAAACGCGAATCTAATTTCTCTAAATCTACACCAGCAGTAGTTCTTAATCCCAGCATTATTGCTTCATTGAATAGATC